>NZ_LBMZ01000099.1:0-56430 GCF_001005525.1 Acinetobacter sp. AG1
TATCGAAAAGATGTTTGAAATAGCAAAAAGCCAATCTCATGTTGAATTAGATTTTAAAGTTGATAATCGTCATAATGATTATTCAGTCAGTGGAGACCTACAGTTATATACAATTGGTGGTACAATTTCAACTGAAAAGGGAACAGCTGAATTTAGGTTTTTAGCAGATAAAGGTACTGCTGGTAAAGGTTCTGATACTGCTCCAGCTCAAGGCGAAATAATCCCATTATCTTGATGGAAATTTGTTTTTAAATTAATAAAAATCACTTTATTATAAATAAAGTGATTTTTAATTTATATTTTATTTTAGATACTATTAATAATAGCGTTTGATTTAATTATTAAAAATCATAGATTTTCGGCTATTGATTATTTAAGTGTAATCTTGGTCCATTTTTCATACATTTTGACAGCAGAAGAAAAGTCGCTATTGGGTTCTGCAGTAAGGTTTGCTGCTTGAATCAAACTCTGGGTTAAGGCGAGGATAGGTGCTGGAAGTTTTGCCTCATGCACTAAATTCAACGCAATACCAGTGTCTTTTGCGAGCAAAGGCAATGCAAAAGTTACAGGGAATTCACGGCTGAGAACGCGTTGTGGAAATATAGTTTCTGTGACCATGCTTTTGCCACTAGAAGCATTAATACAGTTCAAAGCTGCATCTAGGTTTACACCATGCGCTTTGAGTGTACTAAATCCCTCTGCAACCGACCATAAATTGACTGCCAGTAACATGTTATTAATTGCTTTAACGGCAAATCCTGCACCCGACTCACCTACGTGTTGAATGAGCTTTCCGACTGCTGCCATCGCAGGATAAGCACGTTCAAAAGCACGAACATCTCCACCAACCATAACCGTAAGTGTTGCATTTTCTGCACCAATGGTTTGTCCGCTAACAGGTGCATCGAGAAAATCGATATTTTGTATTTTTAATTGTTCTGCTAGACGGCGCGCCGCCTCAGGAACACCACTAGTACAATCGATCCAGATTGCACCTGATTTAATGTTTACACCATCAATTAATGTTTCAACGTCATCACTGGTCGGCAAGCAAGAAAAGATAACATCTGCTTGAACAGCTTCAGCTAGTTCAACCGCTAAAGTGCCAAATTCTGTTGCATGTTGCTTAGCTTTATCAAAGTTACGATTCCAAACGTAAACTTTTTCGAAATACTTGGGTAAATGCGCAGCCATGCGATAGCCCATAGCACCTAAACCGATGAATGCAACAGATTGAGTCATAGTTTACCTTTTTATTGGAGTTGAGCGTTCTGATAACCAAGTTGTCAGTGTTGGCCAGAACTCAATTGAACTGTTTTGACTAGACATTAAACCTAAGTGCCCGCCAGGTATCAAAGTAAACGTGACATCTTGACTATTTGTCAACTGTGTTAAAGGAAAAGCTGCCTCAGAAGTAACAAGTTGATCGCTTTTACCTGCACCAACTAACAATGAACATTCAATGTTTTTAAGCTCAATGGTTTTATTCTTTAATGTGATTGCACCATTTTTTAATGGATTTTGCATCCAAACATTAAACAACATGTCTTGGTTGATCCCCCCCGGGTAATCAATCATATTATTTAGGAAATGGCTGAGTGTTGCGTCTTCTTGCACTAGTTTGAGGTTATCAAGATTTTTGAGCAATTGAAGATTGCCATCAATCCAGCCCTTAGGATCTAACAATTTAAAACCTAATGAGTTTAAAAAACCAGGTGAATGAATCATCAATTTAGGTAAACGGTTATAGACATAATCTTTGATGGTTGGGTTACGCGTCGTAATATATGCCAGTGTTTTATATAATTTCCCGATATAACCCGATGCATAACTATCAATCGGACTACCTAAAACAATTAAATTTTTAACCGCATTTGGCTTATGCCGAGCGGTGTAAAGTGTGACAAAAATTCCAGCCATACTCCAACCATGCAAAGAGATTTTTTCAGATTTAGAATGCTTTTGAATCGCCTCAATACAACGTGGAATAAATTTATCGATAAAAGATAAGAAATTCACTTGGTAGTTCTTGTAAGTCAACTTACCCCAGTCAATTAGATAAACATCAAAACCACTTTCTTGAAAATGTTTAATCAAAGAACGGTATGGATATAGATCATAAATATCCATGTTGATGGCAAGAGGAGCTGTAAATACCAATGGTTCTTTGTAACGTTTGTTTTCAGAAGCATAAAAACGAACACGAGTTTGTTTAAATTCGGCAATCACTTGATAAGGTGTCGATTGTGATAATACAAGCCTATCTGCATCGAAGACACGCATAGCCAGATGTTTAAAATTTATTTTTTGCTGTTCTACAAGTGATTTCATCTTTGAAAGTCTCATCATGAGTCAAGATTGCACGAAGTCTAAGCGATAATTTCATCTTACGCCTTGACCTTAAATACATTAGGCGCTCAAAATGTTGGCATATTTAAACACCTGATCATAAGGCATACAAAACGATGAATCCAAGCGATGATTTAGAATACCAACTTGAAACACTGGCTATTCGCACAGGGCATGATCGTACCTTTGAAGGGGAACATAGTGAACCTATCTTTTTAACATCTTCTTTTGTTTGCGAAAGCGCCGCAGATGCTGCCGCAAAATTTTCTGGGCAAATCGCAGGAAATACATACTCACGTTATACCAATCCAACAGTGCAAGCCTTTGAAAAACGTTTAGCAATATTAGATGGCGCAGAGCGTGCAGTTGCGACCAGTTCTGGTATGGCGGCTGTACATGCTATGTGTATGGCATATTTAAAAGCTGGCGATCATGTGATTTGTTCTCGTGCAGTATTCGGTTCAATCATTGCTTTATTTGAAAAATATGTTGCTAAATTTGCTGTAGAAGTGACTTTTGTCGATTTGGATGATCTTGAAGGCTGGAAACAAGCGATTCGTCCAAATACACGCATTCTCTTTATTGAAACACCCTCTAATCCTTTAGCACAGGTTGGTGATATGCAAGCAATTGCAGATATTGCTCATGCCAATGGCGCATTATTTGCTGTAGATAACTGTTTTTGTACACCAGTATTGCAACAACCTATCAAGTTCGGTGCTGATTTAGTACTTTATTCAGCAACAAAATATATTGATGGTCAAGGGCGTGCATTAGGTGGTGCAGTTGTTGGCAAAAACGATTTACTTGAAGAAGTTAATGGTGTAATCCGTACGTTGGGTAATTCAATGAGCCCATTTAATGCATGGATTTTCTTGAAAGGTTTAGAAACTCTGAGTATTCGTATGAAAGCGCATTGTGAAAATGCACAAATACTTGCGGAGTGGTTACACCAACATGAAAAGGTTGAAAAAGTGTATTACGCTGGTTTAACAGATCATCCTGGACATGAATTAGCCAAAAAACAGCAAAAAGGTTTTGGCGGTGTTGTATCTTTTGTCGTAAGAGGCGAACGTGAAGGTGCGTGGACGGTTATTGATAATACGCGCTTCTTATCGATTACCAGTAATTTAGGCGATGTTAAGTCAACAATTACACATCCAGCCACGACCTCACATGGTAGAATGTCGGCTGAAGCTAAACAGGCTGCAGGAATTGAAGAAGGCTTAATTCGTGTCTCTGTTGGTTTAGAAGATATTAATGATATTATTCGCGACTTATCACGCGGTTTAGATTTAATTTAACGAGAGAAACTTATGAACATTAATATGCTCATGCAGCAAGCTCAGCGCATGCAAAAAGATATGGAATCAAATCTTAAAAAAGCCAAAGAAGAGCTTGCTAATACTGAAGTTCATGCTGAAGCGGGCGGTGGTTTGGTTAAAGTAACTATGACTTGCCGCAATGTCGTTAAGCGTATCGAAATTAGCCCAGACTTATTACAAGATGAAGCTGATATGATTGAAGATCTGATTGCTGCTGCGATGAATGATGCAGCACGTCAAGCCGAAGCTATTTCGGAAGAAAAACTTCAAGGTGCAAATTCAGGTATGGGCTTACCACCGGGTCTATCTGGTTTATTCTAAGCCAAAAGTCTCTAAGTCTTTTTGTGAGGCTTAGAGAACCTTTTTTATAAATAATAGAGTTGATCTGTGTTTAGTGAACGATTTGAACAGCTAGTTCAAGCATTGCGTATTTTACCAAGCGTTGGTCCAAAATCTGCACAACGGATGGCATTACATTTGTTGATGAAAAATCGTGAAGGTGCTTTTGCATTATCGTATGCATTACATGAGGCTTCGAGCCATATTCACGAATGCCATATTTGTCATTCATTAACTGAAAATGAAATTTGTGATATTTGTGCGTCTATAGAAAGAGATGAGCAATTGCTTTGTGTGGTTGAATCTCCAGCTGATGTCATGGCAATCGAACAAAGTGGAAGCTTTAGAGGCAAATATCATGTACTTGGTGGTCATTTGTCTCCATTGGATGGAATAGGTCCTGAAGAAATTGGTATTCCATATTTGATTCAACGATTAAGCCAAGGACAGATTGAAGAAGTGATTTTAGCAACCAATGCTACCGTGGAAGGTCAAGCGACAGCACATTACTTAGTTGAGGCAACGAAACACTTGCCAATTCACATGACAAGGATCGCACAAGGCGTACCACAAGGTGGCGAATTAGAGTATGTTGATAGTCATACATTAAGCCAAGCAGTACACAATCGTATGAAGATGAAATAGTTTTATATTTATTGTAAATTCATGCTATTAATTTAAACAAATAATTCACTTTTACATTTTGTCTAACATTATTTTAGGTATATTTGTTTTAATTTATGGCACTATAAGCAAACGAAAAGGATTTTCGTTTTTGATGAATGGAATAGGAGTAATTTCATGTTTTTCATGTGGAATAGTGATTAAATTATTCTTTGTAGATTTAATTTAGTTTCGTTTCAGCAAAAACTGTAATTTTACAGTTGTATTGCTAGTGTTTTTTATTATTTTACTTGAGCAAATATGTTTCAGTTCATTCAACAGCAAAAAGACCTTGCTGTTCTCCTCACTCAAATGGAACAATGTTCTACCTACGCACTTGATACTGAGTTCATTAAGGTTGATACCTTATATCCAAAACTTGGGGTATGCCAGATCAATTGTAATGGTCAAATTGCTTTACTAGATGGAGCAGCACTTGATTTAGAGCAGTTTTGGCAGAAAGTTTTTGCTGCTCAGCAGAATATCTTTCATGCTTGTGGCGAAGATATTGATTTAATTTATCATTATGCAGATCAGAAACCATTAAAAAATGTATTTGATACGCAGATCGCAATGGCATTTCTTGGTCATGGGCTTCAGGTAAGCTATCAAAATGCATTAAAAACATGCCTAAATATTGATATTGATATTGATAAAGATCAAACTCGCTCAGATTGGTTGGCACGCCCTTTAAGTCAAGAGCAAATTAATTATGCCGCAAATGATGTCTTATATTTAACAAAGCTCGCTGATGCATTAAAACATGATTTGCAGCGTAAAGGGCTTTATCAATATGTTTTGGAAGATTGTCAGAATTTAACGAAAGAAATTGCGATAGAAACTCCATTGACAGAACTATATACCGATATTGGTAATTATCGTCATTCACGTCGTGAGTTAATGCAATTACAGCAGCTCAGTATTTGGCGTGAGCAAATTACCAAAGCCATGAATCAACCGCGTAGTTTTGTCCTCAAAAATACAACAATGCTAGATTTAGTGGAAAAAAATCCACGTAATAATTTCCAACTTGCGCAAGTTAAAGATATTCGTCCAAACGTTGTACGTGAACATGGCAAAACCATATTGGATTTATTAAAATTTTTACCGCCTGAAGATGAGTGGCCATTAAGAATGGCAAGACCAGTGAAGAATAATTCTAAAGAAGTTGCGCCTCAAATCGATGCTTTAATCGATCGAGTCGTGTTTGAAACTGGCATTCCTAAAGAAGTCTTACTACGTAAGAAATGGCTGAATGCAATTTATGAATATGTTGTATTCCATTTAGAAGAGCAAGAATTGCCGAGTTATTTGTTAGGTTGGCGCTACGATATCTTGACCAAGCCATTGGTTGCATTACTGCGACAAGATATTGAGTATTTGGCGGCCCAAATGAAGTTAGCTAGGTAAAATAGTTCAGCTGTGAAATACGACTATAATTTTTATTAGCACAATCCCTTATATCTAATCAGTTGGATTAGTTTCATTTTGGAGAAACAGGAGTAATTTGCCCAAATGAAACCATAATGAAAGGGGGATATTCATATCATGGAAGTGTGGTGGTGTAAGAATGTAATGCTAATATTTTTTAGTTAAAGAAATACTCGATTACTGAGTTAGTTTGAAAATGAAATTATTATTTGATATATAAATAAAATTAGATTTAGCGTCGTAATAAAATAGTAATTTTAATTAAGAGCTATCGTTGAGTATGGTAACGCCGATGGGAAAACCAAATCTACGCATTGCAATCCTACACCTCGCCGTATTGCAATGGGAGCGATAGCTTCCCCAGTATACTACATTTTAAAAATTTGTTAAATAAATATAATCACAGAAAATGTTCAATAGGCATAAGACTGAGTTCTATCTAATAGATATAGTGATAAATAATTGATTTATGGCTGTTATTTAGGCTTAATCGCTTGTTAAAGCGAGTTGAATATGGACCCATATTTTCAACAATATGCTATAAATACTGATAAATAAACTAATTAACCTCGTCGCAGAGAATAAATATCTATTTTATTGACTTATATTAATAAATACCACTTGATTAAGTTAAAAAATCAAAAAACATATTTGTTGTTTATGGATAAGTAAACTTAACCTAGAACTAAGTACAGACTATAGAGTCACAAATAAAGCATCCCATACATTCTAGATGGGTGTATTAGAATTGAATAAATTGTCATAATTGCTAAAATATTTCTTAGTCCTTGTTTTTGTTTCGCATTTATTTTGCAAGGCTGGAATTATTGTTATAAAAAACAGTCCACTACATGATATTTTATTTAAGCCTAAGTATTGCGTTAACATTCGTTAATGTACCTAGTTTTTTTTTCATGTATGCTGTTTAAAGTCTGTTGGAATATAAATAACCAATAGTCTCTAAGATTGATAAGAGTTGTGAGTAAACATGCACTGCGATATTTATAGATCAAGCAAAAAAGACGAAATGTATATGTATATTGCTCGTCCAAATTATTCTGCAGATCAGGAATCAGAAAATCCATTTGAGTCTGTTCCTGAGAGTGTCTTACAAGCTTTTGGAAAAGCTACTTTTGTAATGCATTTGGAACTTCATAGTGAGCGCAAACTTGCACGTGTCAACGTATTGCATGTCTTAGACTCATTACAGACCAAAGGCTTTTTTATTCAAATGCCGCCAGAAGGGCTTATTAATCCAAATGCGGTAGAACCAGAGGGTTTGCGTGGTGCTTGAAACTATAACTGCAATGTGGTCTCACATTCTATCGGTACTGGATCAATTCCCTGAAGAGAATGTTGCGATTATTGTGTATGTTACAGGTGCAATGATTGCATTATGGTGTTGGTATCGTTTGATGTCACGTATGCCTAATCCAATAGGAGGAATTCTTTGGATTATCGTTTTTGCAATCCTTGCTACACCAACAATTTCTGAAGGTCCCAATTCAGAATTAGCACCTGCTATTTTTGGTTTGATTTTTGGTGTGCTCACAAAAGAGCATGTTTTAATCTGGTCAAATTTATCTTTGATTCTATTTGTCATTGGTACAGGATTATTGATCGGCTTCTGCTGGTCAAAATACAGTGCAAATAAACTTGCACGTTCGGTTTAGATATTCACATAAAGTTAAAGAAAAATAAGGTTTTCAAATGTCTGCTGATACACAACACTTCACTGGTACAGATCAATATATTGCAACTGACAGCTTGAAACTTGCGGTAAAAGCCGCGCGTGCTTTACAAAAACCATTATTGGTGAAAGGTGAGCCAGGTACAGGTAAAACATTACTTGCGGAACAAGTTGCAGAAAGTTTAGGTCTAAAACTAATTACTTGGCATATCAAATCAACCACCAAAGCTCAGCAAGGTTTGTATGAATATGACGCAGTTTCTCGCTTGCGTGATAGCCAGTTAGGTGATGACCGTGTTTATGACATTAAAAACTATATTAAACCGGGTAAATTGTGGGAAGCATTTACGAGTGAAGAACGCTGTGTATTGTTGATTGATGAAATTGACAAAGCAGATATTGAATTTCCGAATGACTTATTGCATGAACTCGACAAAATGTCGTTTTATGTTTATGAGACTGGTGAAACCATTACCGCAACACAACGCCCGATTGTGATTATTACTTCAAATAATGAAAAAGAATTACCAGATGCATTCTTGCGTCGCTGCTTCTTTCATTATATTGAATTTCCTGATGAAGCAACGATGCGTGAAATTATTGCAGTGCATTTCCCAAATATTTCGAATACTTTGGTTAGTGAAGCATTGCAAATATTCTTTAAATTACGTGAAGTCACGAATTTAAAAAAACCACCATCAACATCAGAGTTAATTGATTGGTTAAGCTTACTCATGGCAGATGATATGCCTGAAGACGTATTGCGCAATCATGATAAATCTAAAGCAATCCCACCATTGTACGGCGCGCTAATTAAAAATGAACAAGATGTACAATTACTTGAACGTTTAGCTTTTATGTCACGCCGCTAAGAGTGTAATCACATGTTTGTGCGATTGTTTTACACCTTACGTAAATATGGTGTGCCTGTTACAACTCGTGAGTTGATTGATCTCAACCAAGCGGTTGCATCAGGTCTGGTATTTGCAGATCAGGAAGAATTCTATCAGTTGGCTAAAACAGTTTTAGTCAAAGATGAACGTTTCTTTGATAAATTCGATCGTGCCATGAAAGATTATTTTGATGGCATTGAAACTTTTGATTTAGATGAGTTACTTAAACAAGTTCATAAGTTACCTAAAGACTGGTTTGACCTTGAACTCTTAGAAAAACATCTGACACCAGAGCAACGTGCTGAGCTACAAAAAGCAGGTTCTCTGGAAGAACTGATGAAAATGTTGGAAGAACGTTTACGTGAACAACATAAAAAGCATCAGGGTGGCAATCGAATGGTTGGCACTGGCGGAACTTCGCCTTTTGGTGCTTTTGGCGATCATCCTGAAGGCGTTCGTATCGGTGGGCCAGGACGTAAACGCTCAGCTGTAAAAGTATGGGAGCAGCGTAAATACCAAAATCTTGATGATGATCAAGTTTTGGGAACACGTCAGATGCAAATTGCATTACGCCGATTACGTAAGTTTGCGCGTCAAGGCGCGGCTGAAGAGCTTGATGTTGATGGGACTATTCGTGAAACCGCAAAGCAGGGCATTTTGGATGTGCAATTGGTTCCTGAGCGTCGTAACCGCATTAAAGTACTGATGCTGTTCGATGTTGGTGGTTCAATGGATGCCTATATCGCTGAGTGTGAAAAATTATTTAGTGCGGCGAAGTCGGAGTTCAAAACCTTAGAATATTTCTATTTCCATAATTGTCTCTATGATTATGTTTGGAAAGATAACCACCGTCGTAGTTCAACTCGTATGAATACATGGGATTTATTCCATACTTACGGTCGCGACTATCGTGTAATTGTTGTTGGTGATGCCAGTATGGCACCATACGAACTCAAGTCAGCAGGTGGTTCAGTTGAATACATGAATGATGAGTCGGGCGAAGTATGGCTTAGACGTTTACGTCAGCATTTTGACAAAACTGCTTGGTTGAACCCTGAAATGGAAGGTTACTGGCATTACACCCAGACCATTAACTGGATCAAAGAAATTTTTGAAAATCATATGTACCCAATGACATTAAAAGGCATTGAAGATATGACGCGTTATTTGTCACGTTAAAAATTCATATGAATACTTTATAAAAACAGGAGGAATCATGGAACATCAAATTAATGGGGTTGCTTTACCGAATGAAGCAGGTTTCTTTGGTAATTTTGGTGGTCAATTTATTCCTCCTCATTTAAAAGAAGCAATGGATGAAATTAATCAGGCTTACGAAGCAATTCGTCATACTCCTGAGTTTCAAGATGAACTGAACGACTTATTTAAAAACTATGTGGGTCGACCAAGCCCATTATTTCATGCAAAACGCTTGTCAGATCAACTTGGTGGCGCTCAGATTTATCTAAAACGTGAAGACCTCAACCATACTGGTGCGCATAAGATTAACCACTGTTTAGGTGAGGCTTTACTCGCTAAATATATGGGCAAAAGCAAAGTAATTGCCGAAACGGGCGCAGGGCAACATGGTGTCGCTTTAGCCACAGCTTGTGCATTGGTTGGTATCCCTTGTGAAATTCACATGGGGCAAGTCGATATTGAAAAAGAACATCCCAATGTCGTTAAGATGAAAATTCTTGGTGCAAAATTGGTTTCTGTTACTCAGGGTACAGCAACTTTAAAAGATGCTGTCGATAGCGCTTTTGAAGAATATTTAAAAGATCCTAAAAACTATATTTACGCGATTGGCTCTGTGGTTGGTCCTCATCCATTTCCTAAAATGGTACGTGACTTCCAGTCAATTATTGGTAATGAAATTAAAGTTCAAACCAATGAACGCTTCGGAAAAAATCCTGACTATGTTGTGGCTTGTGTTGGTGGTGGATCAAATGCAATTGGTGCTTTTACCGCATTTTTAAATACACCAGAAGTTAAATTAGTGGGTGTTGAACCCGCAGGTCATGGTTTAGATACAGATAAGCATTCGGCAACGTTAACTTTAGGCAAACCCGGTCAAATTCATGGGATGGCGTGTTACGTACTTGAGGATGAAAATGGTGAGCCACTTCCTGTACATTCGATTGCTTCTGGGTTGGATTATCCTGGTGTAGGACCTCAACATAGTTATCTGAAAGAACTTGGTCGTGTTCAGTATGAAACTGCTACTGACCAAGAATGTCTAGATGCATTTATGACACTTTCACGTGTAGAGGGAATTGTACCTGCTTTAGAAAGTTCTCATGCAGTTGCTTGGGCATTACGCGAAGCGCCTAAAATGGATAAAAATATTAAGATCGTCGTAAATTTATCTGGTCGTGGTGATAAAGATGCTGATTATGTGGCTGATAAATTAGGACTCTGACTCGTAGATATTGAAATATCAAAATAATGTCCGCTTCTGTATAGAGGCGGTTTTTTTTCTGTTAAATAGACGCTAATCCCGTTAGAATAAAGCGTTTTTGCAATTAGCACTTTTGGAGACGCCTAAGTGGAGCGACCTACAATCAGCCCTGAACATTTACAAGAAGCGGCTGAAAACTTAGTAACCATTCGAGATTTTATTCGTTTTGGTGTAACCGCACTTCGTCAATATGATGCACACTTAGGTCAAGGTACTGAAGATTATTTTGCAGAAAGCTCTGCACTTGTTTTGCAAACACTTTCTCTAGAATGGAAAGCTGATGCAGAAATATTAGATGCAAAATTACTACCAACTGAGAAAGCAGAATTTTTAAGTTTATTAGAACGTCGTATTAATGATCGCATTCCAACCTCATATTTATTAAATTTAGCATATTTCTGTAATAAACCTTATTATGTAGATGAGCGTGTACTCATTCCGCGTTCGCCAATTGCTGAATTGATCGAACAACGATTTGCACCATATTGTTTAAATGAAAATGGTCAAATGCTCGAAGCATTGAATAATTTACCAGAAAACACGAATCCGAAAACGCCACAACGTATTTTAGACATGTGTACGGGTTCTGGTTGTATTGCAATCGCTTTGGCATATGCATTCCCAGATTCTGAAGTCGATGCAACAGATATTTCAAAAGAAGCTTTGGAAGTTGCATCAATTAATGCCGAACACCATGATAAGCAATATCAAGTTGCATTACTTGAATCTGATTTATTCTCAAAAATTCCTGCTGAAAATCAATATGATTTAATCGTAAGTAATCCTCCATATGTAGACGCAGAGGATATGGCAGATTTACCAGAAGAATTCTTACACGAGCCAGAACTTGCACTTGCTGCTGGTCAAGATGGTTTGGATTTGGTTCGTAAAATGTTAGCGCAAGCTGCTGACTATTTGACAGAAGATGGTTTAATCGTCATCGAAGTCGGTAATTCAGAATGGGCGATGCGTCAAAACTTTAATACTGTTGATTTCCATTGGCTTACATTCCAAAAAGGTGGGTCAGGTATTTTTGCCTTAACTGCGGAACAATGCCGTCGCTATAAAGACCTCTTTCAACAATCTGTTGAACATAGCTAGAGTCGTACAAGATGCCAATTGCAGCAATTCTATTAGCAGCTAAACCTGACTTAGATCAAACTAAAATTCAGCAGTTTAAAGATGGTTTAATTGAATTAAAAGATCAGTGGAATCGGAGTGGAATTGATGCAATTAATTCGGAAGTTTTTAAGCAAGAAATTTGTCAGCAGTTTGATCAACTCCTTGTAAATCTTGGATATGGAGAGTTTGATCCTGATGCCGCGGAGTCATTGATTCATAGTCTTTATTTACTTTCAGATCATAAAAGTCTGATTGAATATATTGTCCTGAGTTATCGTCAGCAATGTGATGACGATATTTTAGGGAATATCTATGAATTAATGCTTGAAGAGATGCACTACAGTTTCGATGAATAAAAGATAGGTTAGAGAATGGCAGGAAATAGTATTGGTCAGTTATTCCGTGTGACGACATGTGGTGAATCACATGGTGCTGGCTTGATGGCAATTGTAGATGGCGTACCACCGGGACTTGAACTTTGCGAAGCAGACTTGCAAAAAGATTTGGATCGCCGTAAGCCGGGTACCTCTAAGTTTGCAACGCAACGTAAAGAGCCTGATCAAGTTGAAATTATTTCTGGTGTTTTTGAAGGAAAAACTACGGGTACATCGATTGGTTTACTGATTCGTAATACAGATCAAAAATCCAAAGACTACGGTAATATTGCTCAAACATTCCGTCCTGGTCATGCTGATTATACCTATACTCAAAAATATGGTTTCCGTGATTATCGTGGTGGCGGTCGCTCAAGCGCACGTGAGACAGCAATGCGTGTTGCGGCAGGTGCGATTGCTAAAAAGTATTTGGCAGAAAAATTTGGTATTGATATTCGTGGGCATGTAACACAGATCGGGAATGAAATTGCAGAAAAATTAGATTGGGCTGAAGTACCAAATAATCCATTTTTCTGTGGTGATGTTGATGCAGTTCCTCGCTTCGAGAAATTAGTCACAGCATTGCGTGAGCAGGGAACAAGTTGTGGTGCAAAACTTGAAATTATTGCTGAAAAAGTACCAGTCGGTTGGGGTGAACCTGTATTTGATCGTCTAGATGCAGATATTGCTCACGCTATGATGAGTATCAATGCGGTTAAAGGTGTTGAGATTGGGGATGGTTTTGCAGTTGCTGGGCAGTTTGGTCACGAAACTCGTGATGAACTAACTACAGATGGTTTCCTTGCAAATCATGCTGGCGGAATACTTGGTGGTATTTCAAGCGGTCAAACTATTCGTGTCGCGATTGCTTTAAAACCAACCGCAAGTATTACCACTCCTGGTAAAACCATTACAATTGATCGAGAAAACACGGATGTGTTAACCAAAGGTCGCCATGATCCTTGTGTTGGCGTACGTGCTACACCTATTGCTGAAGCAATGTTAGCAATCGTTCTAATGGATCATTTTTTAAGACATCGTGCTCAAAATGCTGATGTTGTAGCTCCATTCCAACCAATTGAACCATAATTTTGATTTTTAACATACTTGCGACACTTGAACGCAAGTATGTTTTTTACAATACAAAATAATATTAAAATTAATCTTATAAAGTCTCAGAAATTACATTTTCACTCGTAGCAACATGATATTGATTTCTACCATTACTTTTTGCTACATACAAAGCATGATCTGCCTGAGAGATAAACTCTGATAGGCTGTCATTAAGATGAGGGGTTGTTGTCGCAACACCCACACTGATCGTTACATATTTAGAGACATTACTTCGAGGATGTGCGATCCCTATATTTCGCACCAATTCCATTAAACGTTGAACTTGTATAAGTGCTTGATCTTTATCCGTCATGGAAAATAAAAGTAAGAACTCTTCACCGCCATAACGTGCAGCAAGATCTCCACTTCGCGATGAGATTGAACCCAGTAAAATGGCAATTCGTCTAAGACATTGATCTCCCTGAATATGTCCTAATGTATCATTGTATAATTTAAAGCAATCGATATCGATCATCATGATTGTGATAGGAACTTCATGACGGATTGAGCGTTTCCACTCATTTTCAAGCACTTCATCGAGGTATCTACGGTTCGCTAAACCAGTCAAAGCATCTTGTTGAGATAAAATTGAAAGTTGCTGTGCCTGACGCATAAGTTCTAATCGGTTTAGTTCGATCATACAGTTTTGTAGATAATTCTCTCTATGTTGCCGATCTATTGCATAAGCTAAAGCCATTCCCAGAAAGCTACTAAAAGTATAAGTCCGATTTAGGTAAGTCCAATCAATTGATCCATTGAGCCAAACACTAATGGCAATACCAATTAAACCACCACACCAACCAGCAAACATTGCTGTATAAAATCGCATACCAACAAAGCCATATATAATGACCACGGCATACATCATGGCAGCATGAAAAAGAACGTTATTCTGACCATGTTCCAATACATTAATTAATGTGAAAGTAAGAGCGACAGCACCTGTAGAGCCTAAGCAAACATAGTAATCAAACCATCTATTCATCGATGGAATGAAAGCAAGTAACCATGCGAAAACAATTATCATGCCCACCCAACCGTAATACGCGACCCATGCAGTCCGTAGTTCTGTAGGTAGAACTTGATAAGTACCAAAACTTAAATATAAATAGAGGCATAGAATGATTGGTGCACGGTAACGGAATTCATGTGCAGCTTCATTTTTATACTGATCTTTATAAATGACTTCTAATTCTTTAGGAAACCAAACTAAATTTAGTCCGCGAGAAATTAACAAGTCAATCTGTTCTTGCCCCAGTAAGTTGGATGCTTTTAACTTCATCTTATCTCTCATCGCCCCCAATGTTCTTATAAATGTAAATAGGGATTGTTAACTACGTTACACTGAATTAAATAAAATGTGTATTGGATTATATAAAATTAATAATTTTTTATGATAATCAGCTTTTATTGCCAGTATTCTATATTTTTCGGGTGTAATATGAATGTATTACCAACTAATATAATGATTAAACTTAATAAAATGCTGAACAGATAAAAAAATGTTACAAATTAAATAACAATCATTGTATATTGATTGTATTAGGATACAATCTAGCTATAAAAATAAGCAGCAATCGTGGAAAATGATTGAAATAAGTCATACGAAATAGGATGGATCGAAATGACTGTTATGAAGCAATATGGAACAAAACTAGAAATAACACCTCACTCAGAATGGGCACAACAATTTTGGGATGAACTTGTTCCTGCAAAAGAGCGAGTAAGCAAACACCCTTTATTTTTAGATATGGCAAGCGGTAGCCTAAATTTAGAATGCTTTCGGTCAGCATTATTAAATTTTTATCCTTTAGTTGCTCATTTTCCATCATATATGGCAGGTGCTTTAGCTAAAGCGACGGCTTTTTCTTTAGATGGTGTAACTGAGACTAGAGATTGGCTAATTCAAAATATCAAAGTTGAAGAAAGACATTTACATTGGTATCAAGATTGGGCGAAGGGTTTTGGCATAACGACTGAAATGTTGAATGAAGTTAGACCACCAGTAGCAATGAATGCAGTCAATCATTTTTTATGGGATGTAAATTTTAGGGGAAGTTTAGCGGAGAGTATTGCTGCAACAAATTTAGCAATAGAGTGGGCGACAGGGGACTGGACCATTCATGTTTATAAAGGAATACAAGCTTATACAGAAACTCCAGAAGTAAGTATTAATAAAAGATCATTGGCATGGTTAAGAGCTCATGCACACTACGATGATTTACATCCTTATGAAGCGATGGAGCTAATTAAGAGATTATGTGACAAAGATCCGGTTTCTCAGAGAAAAGCTTTTTTAGTAGCGAAAGAAGGCTTGGCTTATTATGAGCTGGCTTTAGATGAGTGTTATAAGTTACAAAATAATAATTAAAAATATCGAATAAACTGCTACCTAGTTGGGGTACTAAGTAGCAGTTTTTATTTATATTTTAAAGTGGATTCATTTTATCGTCGAAATTCTCTAATTTAGGGAACTCCAGTGGCGTTAAGTTGTCTAGATTAACTATGTATTCTTCAAAACGAGTAAGAATTTTTTCTCGTTCTTCATCTGTGATATATGGCACATGATAGGCAATAAAAGGAGGGAATACCTCAAAACCTGTATAGGCTAAAGATCCACGATGAATAGATGATAAATATTGTTCTATTGATCCGTGTACTGAACCTTCACCAAACATATGATCTCGACCGCCTAATGTGAGGCACAACATTGCTTTTTTTCCAACCATTCCACCATGGTTGTAAAAACGTTTACCACCATAAAAAAGTCCTGAGACAAAAACCCGATCAATCCAGCCTTTTAAAATAGCAGGTACTGATGTCCAGTATAAAGGAAAAGTAAAAAGTACTAAGTCAGCGCGTTGAACCTTTTCAATTTCAACTTGAATGTCTGGTGAAAGTGTATTTTGTTTAAAAGCATTTCGCTGCTCCAATGCATAATTAAAATATTCATCTTCATTTAAATTTTCAAAGTCATGTTTTGATGCAACAGGGTTAAAATTCATTTCATACAAATCTGAAATTTCAACAAAATGTCCATTTTTTTCTAAGAGTTGTTTTGCTGTATTTTTTAATGAGCTAGTAAATGATTGGCTTTCTGGATGCGCGTGGACAATCAAAATATTCATTGGTAATGACCTTGAAAATAACTTTTTATAAAAATTACTATGCCTTAAAATTTAAACATGACATAGTTCATGAACCGCCAGTTTTTACCATTACACGCCATCAATAGTATTTTGCGGAATAAAATGAATCCTGAATTACCCGGAACATATGTTAATCTGTTAATTGAAACAATCAAACATTGGAACGTTAGCCCACAACAACTTCTAATAGATACAGATATAACTTTAAAAGAACTAGATGCTCCATTTTGGTATGTGGATTTCAACATTTTCAATAATTTACTTAAAAAATCCTCTCAACTTACAAATGAACCCGCAATTAGCATTTATTTAGCAAGAGAAATGAAAGCATCTTGTTATGGTCATGTAGGTGTAACTGCTGCTGCATCAGAAAACTTGGGGGTAGCAATAGGCATTCTTGAGCAATTTATTGGCTTACATTGTATAACTTTTCAGCCAAAACTTTATATTGAACAAGAAATGGCATATTTGAACTTTAACCAACCTTTAAATAATTTTAAATTTAATCATCATGCTATTATTTTTTTAGTTTTAGGTTTTGCTCATATTTTGGAGAATCTAGCTCAACAAAACTTAGATATCCAAATAGAATTGCAGGGAAATAGTCAAGATATATTTAGAAATATTGATGATTCTGATGGATATAGAGTTAATTTTGGTGCTGATGAAGATCGTTTAATATTTAATAAAGAACTTCTAAATTTGCCTTTAAAAACTGCTGATCCATTGGTTTTCCGATTAACCAAGCATCAATGTGAATATGATGTATCAAAGCTATCAAAAAAAATAACTCCTAACTTAAACTTATTAAGTTCATCCGTTCGTGAGTTATTATACGATGCAGAATTACAGCAATTTTTGTCGTTGAACCAAATCGCTAAGCATCTTGGTTTAACTAATAGAACTTTACAACGCCAACTTGCAAATGAAAAAACAACATTTCAAATCTTACTTAGTGAAAGCCGTCAGGAAAAAGCAAAAGCTCTTTTAAAAGAAAATAAATTATCCATTCAAGAGATTTCAAATCTTTTAGGCTATGCCGATATTTCACATTTTTCACGTGCTTTTAAAAAGTGGACAAATATGACGCCAAGTAACTATAGAATGCCAAAATAAAGAAAATAGACTATCTAACTAACGTTATAATAATTACGTATAATGTATATTATGTTAAATAGAATATCTAAGACTGTGGCCTACACAACACTGTTTGTTGCCATAGCTTAGTAACGTGATGATCTAAGATTATACATCACGTTACTGAGTATCCTAATTCTAATGATACATAATATAAGTTATGCAGAAATCAGACTGCTACGCGAAAGGCTTATACATCAAAGCCATGATTGCATAAACCTTGTGATGCTGACCTATTTTAACTCGCTCAGGTTATAATGATGGTCTCCCCAAATATTGTTGATCTATTATGAACGCCTCCAATGACCCTTTACATGGCAAAAAACTTGCTGATATTTTGGATGAATTATTGGATTACTACGGTGGCTTTGAAGGCTTAAGCCGTAAAATTGAAATTAGATGTTTTTGCATAGATCCAAGTGTTAAATCATCATTGCGATTCTTGCGTACCACACCATGGGCACGTGAAAAAGTAGAAAGCTTATATTTGTATGTCTTACGCCAAAAAGCCAAACAGAAATCTTAGCTATCAAAACCCTAGCCCTAGCATTTTAATCTAGGCTACACAGCTTTGTTACATAGAGTTAAACTTTGCCATTGATCTCATTCTGATGGTTTAATAATCTTTCTCACAATGTGCTCATGAGTTGGTACAAGTCCTGCTTTCAATCCAAGTGGTTTAAAGACCTTGTCTAAAACAGATTGAGTAAGTTTTCCTTTGTCTTGCTCAATATCAGTTAATGTCCTGCGACTTATGCCGACTAAATTTGCATATTGTTCCTGAGACATACTCAGAATGTTTTTTCGTAAATACGCCAACAATTGCCCCAATGTTATTTCATTCAATAAATATTGCATATATAGATCTATCAGGATTTGTTGGCGATCTTGAGTCTGATTTTTTATATTCATAATAGTTCCCATCTTTCTAATTTAGCTTCAACGTAGTCGAATGAAAGCGCTGGTATCTCTATAATCTGTTTTGGTACACCTATAGCAAGTAATCTTTGTTTTAAGCCAACAAGATTACTTGCCAAAGATTTTAATGTCGTTAGAGATAAATTTGGATCGCATAAATGTTCTAGTTTTTGGGTAATTTGATCCCATCGATATTCTCCTCCTTCCTCATAAGGACTTCCCCAAGTTGTTGACCGTGTAACAACCTCTGGATCAGCTTTCATTGGAGCGAAATCATAAATTGGAGCAAGCGAAATTTTTCCTGATTTTTTTAGAAATGAAGTATTTCGTCCATGATTATCAGAATTACCAAAAATAATATTCAATAAGTCCCTTTGTAACCATTCACAAATGAATTGTGTTGAATCAAATTCGGAATCAATAGATATAAATAACTTACATAGATTTTCAATCACTTCAAAGTGATTGAGATGACTACCTGAAGCTTTATTTAATATTGAATAGATAGATTCAAGCCCATGACGATGCCATTGTTGATTGTGCCATTCGACATCAAACCTTGGCAGCCATAAAGATGGATATTTTTCACCTTCAATCAGCTTCATTTCTGTTGTTTCAATCGTATTGAAACCTAATTCTTTTAGTTCTTGGTAATAATAGTATTCTGCTCTGAGAATATTACAGTCTATCTCAGCACGATTATTCCGAGGAAATTTAACTAGATAGTGTTGATCAGGTTGATCAAAGTTTTGTTGATAAGTATCAATCCAAATATTTTGATCTTTGGTAGCACGAATTAGTAATTTTGGGGCTTCACCACCCGCTCCCGTTGCACCACCACTAATTGCCCCCATTTGCTGTGCATATTCAAGAAAATCTACATTTCGATCAGCAACATCAATTTGACTAAAATAACGTAGATGTAGAGTTGAGTCAGGATTGATTGCTGGAAGAGCTTCTTTAATTCTTAAATTGCCTACGGGTGCGATGCCACCTTTTTCTAATAAAATACTATCTTGCTCTGCATGAGTTAGTCTTTGTAGACCTAGAAAATTCACCCAATAACGGCGGGCAGCACCTGATGGAACAATATCATCTAAAAAACCAAACCATGACTTATATTCATGTTTTATAAGTATTTGTACAGGTAGTGATAGACTACAGGCATGCTCATCTCGCTTGTCCAAATTGTGGATTGCGTATTCTAACTCGTAAGCTAACTCACTAGCGCTCGCTGAGCCTAGTTTCGGTTCTAATAGCGTAAGTTCAGCAATATCAAACCAGCTTTGATCAAGTAACGCCTGTATTGTTAATTTTTTCATTGATATAGATGAGCAATTATTTTCTCAAAAATACTCTATTTTTTTATATTTGTGAATATATTTGCGCATACTTATTTTTTATATGATTTTTTGAGCATAAATTTTCTCATAATAAGCTATGGGAAATATCATTCTCAGTATCTATTTAAAACCCTTTATTTCACTGTTATAAGGCATGAAAAGATAAATATTTGGAAAATACTATTCCACCTATCGTTGTTAACGTGATCGAACTGTGTATCATTAAACATATTTTCTTTTTGATAAACTTCTATTTATGAAGAATACATTTTCTGACCACAAGCAAATTAGCGTGGTTTCTAGTTTCTCCGAACTTGTTAGTTCTAATTTTCAAGGAGATAGAAATGCGATTTGTTGGTATAGAAATCTGAATGGAGATTTTCAAGAAATCGTAAAACAGCTTGAACTAAAGGAAAATATCACTGAGGTTTCGGTTGATGATCTATTGGTTTTGCAACTTTCCGAACAAGGTCATTTAGCAAGAGAAATCATTTTAAAAGATATGCAGCTATTAAGTGATTTCGGCGCTTCACCTACCCTTAACTTAATTCAAAACTACGAACATGATGATGAGTTAAATTTTATTTCAACTGATGTGTATTCATTTCATGTTGATCGCTCGCCTATTCCGACAGATACTTTTTTATGTACTTATCATGGAGCGGTAAGTGAAATTCTGCCAAGCGATCAAGTTAAGCAAAAAATTTTGATTCCCGAAATTAGAGAAAAACTTAAGGAATTACATAATGGGCCAGAATCAGAATTTGAAAGTTTTCTACAAGATTATTTCTTCGATTTACATTACCAACCGCTCCCTGATGCAAGACCTTTAAATTTAGGTTTAGGACATCTTTGGCGTCTAGCTGTTGATCACCCGATGCAGCACGTTTTACCTTGTGTACATAGAGCACCTATTGAAAATGAAGGCGAATATAGACTACTTTTGATTTGTTGAATATTAATAAATAAAAGTGTTTTACTAACAACTAAACTAAGGCACTTTTATTATCAAAATTCTCTTTCAGCGCTGTAATTAATATATTTAGCAACGGTGCCTGTTCTCGTCGATGCGGATAATACAAATAAAAAGGTTCATAAGTGTGTCGCCAGTCTTTCAGTACTTCTTCCAGTTCACCACTTTCTATATACGGTTGCACCATATCAATCGGTAGATATGAAATACCAACACCGCTTTTCACCGCCTGTAACATCGGGGTAATGGTGGTGAATGTAATTTTGGATTCCACTTTCACACTTTGAGTCTTATTGCCTTGGGTGAACTGCCAACGAAACATGGCACCATGCGTGGGTAACCGTAAATTAATACAATCATGCTCAATCAAATCTTTTGGATGTGCAGGTCGACTCTTTTGATTTAAATAATCGGGTGTTGCAACGGCCAGCATTGCAATTCCGTGGCTGATTTTTACTGCAATCATGTCTTTGGAAACCAACCCGCCTCGACGGATGCCTGCATCAAAACGTCCATCGACAATATCGGTCAAACCATAATCAGAGGTCATCTCTACCGCAATATCAGGATATTTTTTTATAATTTTTTCTACAGCTGCCCAGAGCACACTTTGAATGGCATATTCATCTGCATTGATACGTAAGGTACCCGCAGGATTTTCTCGCAAGGCGCTGATCTGATGCAAACCATGTTCAATATCTTCAATCGCAGGCTGAACCAAATTGAGCAGATATTCCCCTGCTTCGGTTGGTGACACACTTCGGGTAGTCCGCGAAAGGAGTTTAATACCTATTCGCTCTTCTAGATTACGCATGGTCTGGCTAATGGCAGATTGGGAGGTGCCTAGTTTTGCAGCAGCTCGGGTAAAACTGCGCTCTTGTGCAACAATGAGAAAGACCTGTAGATCATTTAAATTTTCTTTCATTATTTATAAGTATTCAGTATAAGTCCTATCTAATTATAACGGATTATCATTATAAATCACCCTTGCTAACATTGTTTTTATCAAATGAACAAGTGAATAAAGCAATGAAAAAAGTCTGGTTAATCACAGGTGCATCTTCTGGTTTAGGTCAAGCACTTGCACAAGCAGTTATTGCTCAGGGTGATTTGGCAGTGATCACGGCGCGACGTCTAGATCGCTTACAACAAATTGCATATGGCCATGAAGATCAAGTGTTAGCAGTTGCACTCGATGTTACTGATGCTACTGCACGAAGCCAAGTGATTGAGCAAGCCATTCAGCATTTTGGACGTATTGATGTGCTTGCCAATATTGCTGGGCGTGGTGTAGTTGGCGCATGTGAAGAATTTAGTCTGCAACAACTACGCGAGCAAATGGAATTGAATTTCTTTGCCGCCGCTGAAATGACTCGTGCTGTGTTACCGCAGATGCGTCAGCAAGCATCAGGTCATATTTTGACCCTGAGCAGTATCGCTGGGCTAGTGTCCATGAATGCAGCAGGTCCCTATTGTGCTGCCAAGTTTGCCATTGAAGGCTGGACTGAATCGCTTGCACTGGAAGTCAAAGCACTGGGGATTCATGTCACATTGGTTGAACCAGGTGCATTCCGTACGGAGTTTGCAGGTGATGTCAATATGCGTCCTGCTCAGCACATTCAGGCCTATCGAGCTGTCGTAGAACCATTTGAGCAATATTTGGAAGGTTCATCGGGTAAACAACTTGGTGATCCTGCCAAAGCTGCGCAACGCATGCTTGAAGTCGTTGAAAGTGCAACACCACCTACCCGTCTATTGTTGGGTCAGGATGCTTTTTCAATCTGGGATCAAACCCTTGCAACACGAACCCAAGACATTGATTCATGGCGCAAAAAAGGCATCGAAACCGCATTTGACGATGCTGAGTTTGTCGAAATCCAACTTTAAGCATTACATCTCATTGGAGTTAATCAAATGAAAAAAATTCATTTCAATCAGCAGAATATCCAAATTGCAGCACATCTTTATCTCCCCCATGATTTTAATGAAGCACAACAATATGCTGCCGTCATTTGTGGACATCCTGTCGGTGGAGTGAAAGAACAAACGGCGCATATCTATGCACAAAAACTTGCGGAGCAAGGATTTATTGCACTGACTTTTGATGCTGCCTATCAAGGTGAAAGCGGAGGAAAAACCCGTCAACTCGAAAATCCATATCAACGTGTTGAAGACTTTCGTGCTGCCATCGATTATTTAGACAGCTTGGCTTATGTAGATGAGAATCGCATTGGTATTTTAGGCATCTGTGGTGCGGGTGGATATGTCATTCATGCTGCCATTATTGATCATCGTATCAAAGCGGTAGTTGGTGTCAGTGCAGTAAATATAGGTGATCTGTATCGTCAAGGTTGGTATGGAGACAATCAGGCAACCGCTTCTGATCAAACCGCCATTTTAGATTCAATTGCACAACAGTTGATGGCAGAGGCACAAGGTGCAGCAATCGCTCTGTCACCTTGGTCACCTGAAAGCCTCGACGGTGTTGACGATCCCGAAATGCGTGAAGCCTATGATTATTACCGTACCACTCGCGCCCAACATCCAAATGCGCCAAGTCAAGGCACCACAACGTCAACAGCAGTATTAATGAGTTACGATGCCTTTCATTTTGCAGATCGCTACCTGACTCAACCCTTACTTCTGGTTGTGGGAAGTGAGGCAGGTTCGGCATGGCACAGTCAACAACTGATCAAAACCGCAGCGGCACCTCAAAAAGAACTTTTTGTGATTACAGCTGCAAATCATTTCGATCTATATGATCGCCCAGATGCTGTAAATGAAACTGTAGAAAAAATTGTACCTTTCTTTCAGCAATCTTTATCAGGTCAATAAGGAGAGCATCAGATGAATCGTTTAAATGATAAAGTGGCCATCATCACAGGTGCTGGTAGTGGTACTGGAATGGGCGCTGTCACTGCCCGTTTATTTGCTCAGCAAGGTGCGAGTGTGGTGATTACCGCCAGCCAGCAGCGTGAACAAGCGATCAAAGACTTGTCAGATGAACTGAACCAGCAAGGCCTAAAAGCAACATACGCCATTCTAGATGTCACCAAGGAAGTGCAATGGCAAGAAGTGGCAGCACATACCATTTCGACATTCGGAAAAATTGATATCTTGGTGAATAATGCAGGTACACCTGGACCACGTGGTGGATGGACTGATACCGATATTCAAGATGTGTTGGCTGTGATGGATGTCAATTTAAACAGTCAATTCTTAGGCATTAAAACTGTGATTCCATTTATGCAACAAGTGGGCGGTGGTTCGATTGTCAATATTGGTTCCGCAGCAGCAGTGATTGCTTTTCCTGATGTGAATCCAGGGTATGCAGCTTCGAAGGGTGCATCACGCATGTTAAGTAAATCAGCTGCAGTCGATTTGGCGAAAATGAATATTCGTGTCAATACGGTCTTGCCAGGATTGATTGCTACTCCTATGGCAACGCATTTCACTGAAGATGAAGAAGCAATGCAACATTTACGTACAGCCATCCCTGTTGGTCGTGCAGGGACTTCAGAAGAAATTGCCTTTGCCGTGCTGTTTCTTGCCAGTGATGAAGCCTCTTATGTCACAGCAACCGAACTCTTGGTTGATGGGGGGTATACTGCAATTTAGCCATTAGTTTGTTATAGCAAGCTTCCTGCCCTAAGGTCAGGAAGCTTTTTTGTGGCTAAATTTTAGAATGGGCTGATGAGAATAAAAGCAGTGCTATGTTGTGTTTATTCATAAGTCGTACTTATTAAAGCAATCAAAAATAACCCTCTAATCAAGATAAATCAGCAATGCTACATTTATTTCATCAACTGATTCCCTCTATGTGGAGCTTAAACGATGAAAAATGTAACCTTCAAAAATAAAAGCATCGACGTATCAGCAACGATCCGTTTTCCAGAAGGCTTTGATGAAAATCAGAAATATGCTGCGATTGTATGTGCACACCCCATCAGCAGCTGTAAAGAACAAACAGCAGGTGCAATTTATGCTGAAAAATTAACTGCGGCAGGCTTTGTAACTATTGCCTTTGATGCATCTTATCAAGGTGCCAGCGGCGGTGAACCCCGGTTCCTTGAAGACCCTGCAACCCGTGTTGAAGATTTCCGTTGTGCCGCCGACTATCTCACAACTTTAAATTATGTCGATGAAAACCGCATTGGCGTCCTCGGTGTTTGTGGTGGGGGTGGCTATGCGGTAAATGCAGCCATGACCGAACGCCGCTTTAAAGCTGTGGCAACCATCGTCGCTGCAAACTATGGTCGTCTGATGCGTGAAGGTGATCTCAGTCCAAATGCAGCAATCAATACTCTTGAAGCAATTGCAGCTCAACGTACAGCTGAAGCACGTGGAGCAGAAGCATTTATCACCCAATATATTCCAAATTCGCAGGCAGAGCGTGAACAAGCTGGCATTCAGGACATTGATATCCAAGAAGCCATTGACTACTACAAAACACCACGTGGTCAGGCAGCAGGCTCAACCAACCAGTTACGTTTTTCAGGTTTGGCTGCCGCTGTTGGTTTTGATGCCTTCCATTTGGCTGAACACTTACTCACTCAACCCTTACAGATTGTCGTAGGTGATCGTGTTGGTGCTTTTGGCTCATATAAAGATGGTTTTGAACTGTATAACAAAGCCGCCGCTAAAGATAAAAATATCTTTGTAGTTGAAGGCGCCAGTCATTATGAACTTTATGACCAACCTGAACCTGTCGCAAAAGCTTTAGATGTGGTTATTCCCTTTTTTCAAAAACATCTTTAATCCTTTCGCATGAATGCGATGAATAGCGCGTATTCATGCTTCTTTTATTAAATATTGAAAACTTAGAGATGATATGAAAACTGTCCTTATTACTGGTGCAAGTTCAGGTATTGGCAAAGCCTTGGGTTATAAATTCGCTGCTGAAGACTTTAACCTGATTCTGGTTGCCCGTCGAGCGAGTGCATTAGAACAAATAAAACAGGACATTGAAACGACATATCAAGTCAGTGTTCATGTGGAAAGCTGTGATTTGGCGGTTCTTGGCAATGCGCGACAGCTTTATGAAAAGCTAAGAACATTGCAAATTGATGTAATGATCAACAATGCGGGCTTTGGTGATTATGGCTTCCCTTGGGAGGTAAATCTGGAAAAAGCCAATAACATGATCGACCTGAATATTAAAGCCCTCACAGACTTATCTTTACTCTACGTCAAAGATTATGCAGATCGAGAAGCAACCTTAATCAACACGGCTTCGATTGGTGGCTATGTACAAATTGATATTGCCGTGACCTATTGCGCCACAAAATTCTATGTGGCTTCCTTCACCGAAGGTCTGGCACTGGCGATGCAATCACAAAACAAAAAAATGCGGGTCAAGGTCTTGGCACCTGCTGCAACTCGTACTGAATTTGTTGATCAAGCTTCATATCAAGGTGGGATCGACGGTGAGACTTTATTTAGCCCTGAAGTATTTATTTCTGCTGAACAATTAGCTGAATACGCCTATCAGCTTTATCAAAGCGATAAAGTGCTTGGCATCGTCAATGAAAACAATCAATTCGACTTAAAAGATCCAGTTTATCCTCAACTTATAATGGGTACTTCCTCATGAAAACTTATGCTTATGCGGCTTTGGAACAAGGCTCCACCCTAGTTCCTTATACTTTAGAGCGCCGTGAATTACGTCATGATGATGTGAATATTGAAATTCTCTATTCAGGTGTTTGCCATTCCGATCTGCACATGGCAAAGAATGATTGGGGACGTACGGTTTTCCCTTTAGTGCCTGGTCATGAGATTGTCGGTAAAGTCATTGCGATCGGCAAGGATGTGAACAAGTTTAAGATAGGCGATCATGTCGCTGTAGGAACATTTGTTGATAGCTGTATGCATTGTGATCAATGTCATAAAGGTGAAGAACATATGTGCCGTGAAATCTTGACCGAAACCTATAATGGACAAGATCGCATGACTGGTGAAAATACTGCTGGCGGTTATGCCAAACATATCGTGGTGAAAGAATACTTTGTTTTGCATGTTCCTGATCGCTTGGATTTATCACGTGTTGCACCCTTACTCTGTGCAGGAATTACCACCTATTCCCCATTACGAACATGGAATGTAGGACCAGGAACACGTGTTGGTGTGGTGGGTTTGGGTGGCTTAGGGCATATGGCAGTGAAACTGGCGGTCGGTTTGGGTGCCGAGGTAACGGTTCTAAGCCGATCAAAACAGAAACAAGCTGATGCTTTACAACTAGGTGCAGATCGTCTTCTCGATACCGCTGATTCAGAAGCTATGCAACAGGCACTCAATGCCTTTGATGTGATTATTGATACTGTTCCAGTTAAACACGATATTAATCCTTATATTCCGTTACTGGATATTGATGGCACCTTTGTGGTAGTTGGCCAGTTAGGCCATCTGAATGAACTCTTTACTATTCCTGCCATTATGGGGCGTCGTCGAATAGCGGGCTCAATGATTGGCGGTATTGCCGAAACACAGGAAATGTTAAATTTCTGCGCCCGTCAAAATATCTTGCCGGACTGTGAAATGATTCGGATGGATCAAATTAATGAGGCTTTTGAACGCTTAGAACGTTCGGATGTTCGTTATCGTTTCGTGATTGATATGGCGACCTTATCCGCTCACACAGGCTAAATCATTGATCTTTATATCTAACCGAAACAGACGACTTCGGTTAGATTCTTATAATGACTTTAATTTTAAATAATGCCGCCATTCACACGGAGTACTTGCGCATTTATCCAATTACTTGCGTCATTTACAGCGAAATCTAAAACGGCGGCAATATCATCTACAGTGCCTAAACGTTCTAAAGGTGCAGCGTTGCTTAACTTTTTGATCAAGTTATCACTTTTACCTTCTAGAAAAAGTTCTGTTGCAGTTGGTCCGGGTGCGATTGCATTAACGGTAATATTTCTACCTCTAAGCTCCTTAGCTAAAATAGCAGTCAATGATTCAATTGCAGCCTTTGACGCAGTATACACACCGTAGCCTTCAAGTTTCATACCGATAACACTACTAGATAAGTTAATAATTTTCCCACCATTTGGTAATCGTTTAGCAGCTTCACGCATCGTATATAAAGAACCTTTGAGATTAATTGCGAGTATCTGATCAATCGTTTCATCATCAACATCTTCAATTTTATTAAAGCGCATGATGCCTGCATTATTAATCACGATATCTAACTGACCGTAGGTCTGGATAGAGTAATCAAACAGTTGGATGACTTGATTTGAATCACCTATATTCGCTTTAAATAAAGATGCAGTCCCTCCAAGTGCTTGAATCTTTGCTAAAACAGCATTTGCCTCTAGATCATTATGGGCATAATTAATAATAATTTTATGACCTTGTTGAGCTAATAAGGTTGCAGTAAAGGCACCGATACCTCTTGAAGCACCCGTAATTAAAATAACTTTTTTCTGACTCATATCTCACCTCATAAAATGAAATTTAACTTCTCATGGGTTCTATGATACTGTTCAGTAAAAGTCGGATAATCTCTTAAAATCCGACATATTTATCCAAATAATACGAACAAATGAGTGAGGTACGATGGATAAATTAAATGCAATGTCTGCTTTTATTCATGTCGTTGAACAACAAAGCTTTACCAAAGCTGCGCACATATTGAGTCTGCCTCGTTCAACATTGACTGATGCTATTAAACAATTAGAACTACAATTGAATACACGTTTGTTATTTCGGACTACTCGTCAGGTTAAAACCACTGATGAAGGACAGATTTATTATGAACGCTGTAAGTATATTTTGAGCTATATCAATGAATCTGATCATGATTTTCTGAATGCAAAACCACAAGGGACTTTAAAAATAGAAGTGCATGGTATCTTTGCTGCACATTTTATTATGCCTAAACTGCATCAGTTTCTGAGTGAATTTCCACAAATTCAATTACAACTGACAGAAAGTGACCGCTATGTTGATGTTATTAAAGAAGGAATTGATTGTGTTATTCGTATTGGTCAACTCAATGATAGTGATCTTATCGTCAGACACCTTGGTGATATTCAACAGGTTACTTTGGCCAGTCCAGATTATTTAAAAAAATATGGTGTCCCAAACAAGCTAAACGATCTAAATGGCCATTTTATGGTGGGGTTTTACTCAACAGCTCGGCAGAAACTAACCCCACTTGAGTTTATAGATAAGCAAAAAACTGAATTATATGATTTACCCACGATGATACAAGTTAATGGAGCTAATACCTATTCTGCAGCAGCTAAACATCACTTCGGACTTATTCAAGTTCCAAGATATGGTCATCATTTAGAACTTGAGCAAGGTGAACTTTGTGAAGTTTTAACAGATTACCCAGTGCCTTCCCTTCCTGTTTCTTTGCTTTATGCATCCAAGACATTGGTTTCACCTAGGCAAAAAGTATTTATTGAATGGATTATTCAAATTTTTAAAGAGCAGCCTTTAAATGAATAAAAAGCCCACATAATGTGAGCTTTATCATTTTATCAAGCCTGTTAAGATCGATTAAATTAATCCTTTAAACAGGAAAAAACATCCGACAAACAACAGTAGTACAGCAAAGCATTTTTTTAACATTTGCGGTGATAAAGCATGTGCCACTTTAGCACCTAGCTTTGCGGTAAAAAAGCTCATCGCACTGATACCAAGAAATGCATAAATATGAACAAAACCTATGCTGTTCGGAACATTTATTTGTTCTTTCATACCAAATAACATAAAGCCAAGCGCACCTGCAATTGCGATAGGTAAGCCACATGCAGCAGATGTTCCAACTGCTTTTTGCATGACTACACCGTGATGATTTAAATATGGTACGGTTAAACTACCTCCACCAATACCAAAAATTGCTGATGCTACGCCTATTCCTGTACCTGCGAACACCTGTTTAGTCATTGATGGAAGCACTTTATTCTGATCTATTACTTTTTTGGCTCCAATAAACATTTGATATGCAACCCAAATCACAAAAACACCAATAATCAGTTGTAAGTGTTCCCTTGATAGTAATCCCGCAATACCCGCACCAAAAAATGACCCAATTACTAAACCTGGAGTCAAATTTTTGAATACAGGCCAAATTACTGCACCATTTTTATTATGCGCCATTAATGAGCTGATAGACGTCACAATAATCGTGGCTAATGAAGTACCCAAAGCAAGATGCATCACAACTTCAGGATCATAGCCCATTTGTGTAAAGACAACATATAAAAGGGGTACAATGATCAGCCCACCACCTACTCCAAAAAGCCCAGCAGCAAATCCCGCTAAGGCGCCTATAGCTAAAAAAATGATTAATTCCACGACATACTTACTTGATTGAAGGTTAATATTAGATAAATAGCGAATATTGATTTAAGCAACTTCGGTCTCACCCACTTGGTGATAAGCGCGATTAAAATACACCAAACTATGTTCATGCTGACCTTGTTGAATAGCAACTGTACGGCAAATAAAAATAGTATGTGTTCCTACTTCCTGAATTTGTTCAATCTGACAATCAAAACTGACAAGAGCATCCTCTAAAACAGGTGCACCTGTTTTCAATTTAGTCCAAGTTCCATGTTTAAACCGCTCTTCAGAGGTCAACTTAGAAGAAAACACATTGGAAATATGCTGATGTTGCGCGCCTAGAACATTCACAGTTAAAGTTTCATTTTCAATAAAATGTGCATGTGACCTAGATGCTGTATTCATACACACCAATAATGTCGGAGGTGTATCCGTAACACTACATACAGCAGATGCGGTAAATCCATGACGACCAGATGCTCCCGCTGTAGTCACCACATTCACTGCACTTGTCAGTAAAGACATCGCATTTCTAAAGTCAGTTGCTTCAATCATCATCTGATTCCTAAATTGAACTGTAGCTTTTCTTTAGATTAAGCCTTAGCACACAGTCGCGTCACATTTGCACATCTAAATCATTTCAAACCGAATGGGCTACTAACTAAATGAACAAGTATCCCATTCGATATTTCCAAATTGCTAAATACTAAACGGCGAGCTCTTTTCGGATAATTTCTGCACCTGCACTCAAGGCATTCAGCTTGCCGCGTGCTACATGACGAGATAAAGGCGCCATTCCACAGTTAGTAGATGGATAAAGTTTATCAGCATCGACAAACTGAAGCGCTTTGCGTAGCGTATCTGCAACCTCATCCGCTGTTTCAATCGTATTGGTTGCAACATCAATCGCACCAACCATGACTTTTTTACCGCGGATTAGTTCGATTAGATCCATTGGTACACGAGAGTTTTGGCATTCAAGTGAAACGATATCAATTTTAGACTTTTGAAGCTTAGGGAAAGCTTCTTCATATTGACGCCACTCTGAACCCAACGTCTTTTTCCAATCGGTATTGGCTTTGATGCCATAGCCATAGCAGATATGTACCGCTGTTTCACATTTAAGACCTTCAAGTGCTCTTTCTAAGGTCGCAACACCCCAATCATTTACCTCATCAAAGAACACATTAAATGCAGGTTCATCAAATTGAATAATGTCGACACCCGCAGCTTCCAATTCAAGCGCTTCTTGATTAAGAATCTTGGCAAATTCCCAAGCCAGTTTTTCACGGCTTTTATAGTGACCATCATATAACGTGTCAATCATGGTCATTGGACCTGGAAGCGCCCATTTGATTGGTTGTGTTGTTTGGCTACGTAAAAACTTGGCATCTTCCACGAAAACAGGCTTTTGGCGAGAGACTGCACCGACTACAGATGGAACACTTGCATCATAACGATTACGGATACGAACTGTTTCACGCTTCTCAAAATCCACGCCATCAAGATGCTCGATAAATGTGGTGACAAAATGTTGGCGAGTTTGCTCACCATCGCTCACAATATCAATTCCCGCATGGATCTGTTCTTGTAGAGATAAACGCAGAGCATCTTGCTTCGCTTCGATTAATGCCTCACCCTCTAATTTCCAAGGTGACCAAAGTTTTTCAGGTTCTGCAAGCCATGAAGGTTTTGGTAAGCTGCCAGCCGTTGATGTTGGTAATAAAATTGCCATTTTAAATCTTCTATCTCTATTTCAGGTAAATTAAGCAGCGTTACTGTCTACAGTGTAATTGGCAGCCCATTGTTCAAGGATGTTTTGATAAGGCTTGATAAAGTTTTCTTCCGTCCATTTACCTTGTTTTACTGCCAATTGACCACGCTCTACACGGTCGTAAACAATTCGTGTTAATGAGTAATCTGGGTACTCTAAACTTGCTTTATACACTTGTGCTGCTGAAGAATTTGCATTGTAAATTTCAGGACGATAGATCTTTTGGAAAGTTTCCATCGTGCTAATTGCGCTAATCAGTTCAAAATCGGTGTAATCACGTAATAAATCACCCGCAAAATAGAATGCTAAAGGTGCAACACTTCCTTTCGGCATAAAGAAGCGAACCTGTAAGCCCATTTTATGGAAATATTCATCAGTACGTGAATATTGGTCTTGCTTATATTCAACACCCAAAATAGGATGCTCATTGGTTGTACGCTGATAAGTTCTTGCTGTTGAAACACTCAAGCAAATCACAGGCTGTTGATTGAATGCTGCTTTAAAAGTATCTGAGTTGACGAGGTACTGATAAAGCTTGCCATGTAAATCACCAAAATTTTCAGGTGCGTACGAAGTTGAGTTTTCTTTATTATGTTCTTTTAGTACTACACTAAAATCATAATCACGTACATAAGATGAGAAGCTATTACCAATCATACCTTCAATACGTTGATTGGTATGGTAATCGGTAATGGTGCTTTTCAACATTTCAATGATCGGAAAAGTTTTGCCATTACCTTCAATATCTAAATCTGCAGAAATAATATCAATTTCAAGTGAATAACGGTCACCATTCGGATTATCTGTTTGTGCTAAAGCATTGAAACGATTATTAATCATTCGAAGTGTATTACGAAGATTCTGCTCTCGATTTTCACCGCGTGCTAAGTTGGCAAAATTAGTCGTTAGACGTGTGCTATCCGCTGGTTGATAGTTTTCATCAAAACGAATGCGTTTAATTGAACATGCAAACTCTTTACTCATGATGATTGGTATCCTAATTTTTGCGATAAACCGTAAACTTCTTTATGTTGTAATTTATACTCGAATCATCACATGAATAAAAATGATTTAATCTAACTCCAACATGAGTAAAATTCATGTTGATAAGATGCGCTATCATGATTAGAAATTCTGAATGAAAAATTATTAGATTTTATTTTGCAATTAGAATAAGTAGCTTAAATATAAGCTAATGAAAAATATTGATTTATATTTTTAAATTTATATTTCGAAGGAAAATGGAAATGAAAGCGTAATGTCTAAAAAATATAAAATGATTAAATCACCCAAAGCATAAATCTATTTTTGGAGCTGTAATATTTGGATAAAAAATCAAAAAATAGTCATCATTCCATATTCTCCTCCGCCCTATTTTCATGTAATCGGAAAAATGAAACTTTGAATCCTGCAAGTTTTTATAGATAAATGAGCTGCTAAAATAGAATCAGCAGCCCATTACATTAGATCTTCTGATGGAAAATAATTACTTCCTAACAATTGGACCTGATGTTTTAGCATCTGAATCAGTCCAATAGCTTTTATCTTGTTGCGTTGGATCACCTTCTAATTTATAGCTTATAAAGCCCTTTTTGAAAATTAATCCTCCATCACTTCGCTTCGATTTAACTTTTTGCCCATTCACCCAAACATTTTCTTTATTATCAACAAGAATATTCGATACTGTTTGCTCGCTGTTTGAGTTTTTTGCGATCCATTTACCTGCGTAAGTATTTGAAATAATTCTTTTATCAGTTCCAAATCCTGCTTTGCTATTCTCGGCTTTTGATTTATTAACATCACAACCTTGTAGCGCAGATACTTGAGTACAACCTGAACGTTCTAACTTCGCTCTATATTTTGCATCTATTGCATAGGCTGAATTCATCGTATAAAAAGTGCTTACAGCAAGACATACGCTAAGTAGAGTTTTATTCATATTTAATTAGCCTTTTTAGATGATAAATGGATTGATACATGATTTTTATAAGGTCATTCTAGCATTACTATTTTTTTCAAATGATGTGTAGCTTGATTGTTTAATTTTATTTTAGTGTAAAGATCAACTATTCAGAGGAGCAAGGCAAATAGATGATCTTTACATATTATTGAATTCTTATTTAAAAATTCACTGTCCATGAAAATTTTGCAGTACGCGGTGTGCCTAAAAATAAATAGTCATCACCAAAGAAGCTTCCCACATCTCGCCAGTATTTTTTATTTGATACGTTATCAAGATTGAATCTCAGCGTGTTTTCATAGCCATAAGCACGGAAGTTATAGGCAGTTCCTAGATTAAACAAAGTATAGCTAGGTACTTTTACTGTAGCTGATTTATTGGCATATTTACTGCTACTGTATTGTATACCAGCGAGTAAACGTAATCCTTCAACTTGGGGGATTTGATATGAAATATTAGTTGCTAAACGTACACGAGGTACATTTTGAGTTTGATGATCTTGATATTCAGATGACTGTATGTCTTTTAAGCGCGAACGTGTAAGTGCTAAAGTCGATGTCACATCTAAATTTTGAACAAGACGTCCTTGAAGACCAAATTCCAAACCAAGGTTATGTTGTTCACCATCTTTTACGAAATCATTTGAAGTATTGGTATATTGGTTATCTTGTTTTAAATCAAATAATGCAGCTGAAAAAAGTAAATCTTGCCACTGCTGCTTAAATCCCAATTCATATTGAGCTGAATGTTTAGGTGCTAATGTCACAAAAGGATTGTTTGCAAACCACGGCGCTTGTCCGCCGTCACTTAATCCTTTAGCGTAAGAAGCATAGACATGAGTCTTTTCCAAAGGCTGATACATCACAGCAAATTGTGGTAAAAAGCGATTAAAGTTAGTGTCACGAATATTACGACCAGATGCATTATAAGCATCTTCATTTAAATGCAGTAGTTTTCCGCCTGCTAGAATTGACCATGCTGTATTAAATTCAACTTGATCAAGTAAATTTAATCCTGTTTGCTGACTGTTTAAAGATTTGTAGTGATTGCCCAAAACCGCGCCTGATGGAGCAAAGTCCACAGTATCAGTATAAATATTCCCTGTACCTACAGCTTGATTAATCGCATCATATTGCGCATGTCGTTTATAAGTATGTGATAATTCTAAACTCAGTTTATGTTGCCATGTGCCAGTAATAAATTGACCATTTAAGCCCGCTTTAAATTGATTAGTTAGATAACTGTCATCTGGACTGCGGAAGTCATAAATATCATAGTTACCATTTTGATCAAAGGTATTGCCAAAACCTGTAATCTGACACGTGCTGCTGTAACATCCCCATGGAAAGGCAGAATAATCATCCACCACAACACGACTTTGAGAAGCACTTAGATTTGCTGACCAATCTTTATTGATTTGGTAATTATATTTTAAGCTCGTATTTAAACTTTGATTGATGACAGGTTGGCTCCAACTTTGATAGCCAAGTAAACGATCCCACGCCACACCAGCGGGTACGGTTTTACCATCAAGTAATTGATAGCCTGGTACTGAACGCTGACGTTGACGCTGTGATTCAATATCAAATTCTAGTTTTGAACGATCTGATATATTCCAGTCTAATGCTAAAGAACCAAATAAGCGTTTACCATTGGCATGTTCTACATGCGGATGAATATCCTCATGCGCCAAATTCATTCGATAACCAAACTGCTGCTCTGTTCCTAAAAATCCGCCAAAGTCAGCTGCGATAACATTACCACCATGACTATCTGCATCAATGGTCATTGAACGGATGTCTTTAGGACGTTTGCTTACATAATTAACGACACCCGCTGGTGTCGACATTCCACTTTGAATAGCACTGATACCTTTCAAAATCTCCACTTGTTCTTTGTTTTCAAGCGCGACATTTTGCTCGCCGCGCAGCAAGTTACCATTCAGCAAATAGCTCGAACCGAGGTTTAAGGCAAAACCGCGCATGATGAAATTCGAATAATAACCAATTGGGGCATAACCATCACCCACAGAGGCATCATTTTTCACAACATCCGTTACAGTTCTTGCATGTTGGTCGGCAATTCGCTCAGCCGTTACAGTATGAATAGATGCAGGAATCTCAGCGAGATTTTGTTGTGTGAAACCAGACAGATTTACCTTGGGTTGAAAATATACATTTTCTGCTACTTGGGCTTTTACTGTGATTGTTTCTAATCTGGATACTTTATTTTCATCTTCAGCATGTACCAATACTGAACTTAACCCTAGGTACGAAAATGAACCAACTGCCAGTAATGCCTTGTGTAAACGAGAAAATGTAAATGGATATGTTTTCACAGTAGTTGCCTAACCCCAAGAAATAATCTTATAGCCTGAATTTTTCGGGCATGAGTATTCACAATTTTCCATAATTGAACAAGTATGTTTTCCACCATCTATCTAATATTTTTAAAAGCTCCGAATGCTTTAGGCATAAACGGAGCTTTTGATCAAAATCACTCTGAACATTTACTGCTTTAATAAATTTTTAATAATCACTTGGGCTGTTTGGCGAGCAGAAAATGGATTTTGACCAGTAATCAAATTGCCATCCTGAACTACATAGGGTGCAAAAGGAATGAATTTTTTAGAGTACATTGCCCCATGTTGTTTCGCTAACTGTTCAGCATTGTAAGGTACTTTTTTTGCGACGCCTGCAAATATCTCTTCGCTCCATGCAAAACCAGTTATTTTTTTATCTTTTATTAGATATTCATCATCCGAAAGGCGAACATTCAATAGCCCACAGTAACCATGACAGACACTAGAAACTATGCCACCTTTTTCATAAATGTTTCTGGTCATTTCTTGAAGTTCGGCATTATTTAAAAAATCCCACATCACGCCGTGCCCACCCGTGTAATAAATTACATCATAGTCTTCCCAATTGATTTCAGATGGTTTTTTAGTATTTTCGAGCAGTTGCATAAATGTTTGATCATTTTTTCTTTTCAAAACGGATTGATCAGCAACGAAAAGTCCTAATGATTTTGGTTCAATCGGAGACTTGCCTCCCAGAGGGCTAACAATATCTTGAATATAATTTTGTTTTTCAAACTCATCATAAGCATGGGTCAATTCACCTAACCATAGACCTGTAGGCTGATCAATTCCTTCATATTGAGAAACATTAGTGACAACGTGCAATATACGTTTTGACATATCTTACCTCTGCTTTAGCATTATTTTTTAATCTTGCTTTTGCATCACTATAAGTCTAAAGTTAACTTCAATGTCAAGAGGAAATCAGTAAAATGAATATTAGCGAATTATCAAAACACAGCGGTTTAACTACACCGACGATTCGTTATTATGAACAAATCAAACTGTTGCCTAAAGCAAAACGCAAAGCGAATGGTTATCGAGAGTATAGTGAGGATGACCTCAAACAGCTTTTCTTAATTCAGCAAGCTCAACAAGTTGGTTTTTCGCTTACAGAAATTAAAGCATTTTTGCCATCAAATGCGGCAAATTGGGACCATGATACACTTATAAGCATTCTAGAAAGTAAAATTAAAGACATTGAGGAATTAGAACAAAAACTAGCAGTAAGTAAGCAAAATCTAAAAATGATGATTTATGCAATCAACAATAAACCAGATGAAATTACTTGTGCGGAAAATGCCAAGCGATTACTCAATCTATATTATGAAAATGATAAGAATTAATACGTTATTAAGTTTGGTTATAAAGCAGTTAAATAAATTGGCGTAAAATATCAAATGATATGGCGGTTTCCATCAAGATCATACATTAACTTTGCTCAAAAATAGCGCTACGCCCCATCATTAGGAAATAGCGATGAGCAGCAAAAATAGTGAAAGATCACAACCAAGCGATATTTACTTTAATTCTGGTGATTTGAAATGTAGTGCATATTTATATCGTCCAGCGCAGAAATCCCCATCCCCAATTATCATCATGGCTCATGGGCTTGGTGGCACTCGAAAAATGCGTCTAACTGCTTTTGCCGAACGTTTTGTAGCAGCAGGATATGCCTGCCTTGTTTTTGATTATCGGCATTTTGGGGACAGTGAAGGTCAACCAAGACAACTTCTAGACATTAACCGCCAACTTGAAGACTGGAAAGCTGCGATAGCTTATGCGCGTCAATTATCAGGAATAGATCATTCAAAAATTATTCTGTGGGGTTCGTCCTTTTCTGGAGGACATGTTTTAGCTACTGCTGCCCAAGATGCAAATATCCGTGCGGCCATTTCTCAATGTCCTTTCACAGATGGACTTTCGTCAAGTTTAGTCATGGATCCAGTAACTTCGTTAAAACTCACAACTTTGGCATTACGTGATCGCATAGGTGCTGTACTGGGAAATGAACCTGTAATGGTGCCTTTGTCCGCAACACCAGGTAATACGGCACTCATGAATGCAGCAGATGCACATTCAGGTTCACTCGAATTAACTAAATATGATCCTGATTATAAAAATTATGTCGCAGCCCGCTTTGCCTTTGACATCATTCGTTACTATCCCGGACGTCAAGCTAAGAAAATAAAAGCCCCTGTATTATATTGTGTTTGTGAAACCGACAGTGTTGCACCTTCAAAAGCAACTTTGCGTTATGCCAATCAAACCCCTCAAAAAGAAATTAAACGCTATCACTATGGTCATTTCGAAATTTATATCGGTGACGCATTTGAGCATGTAGTGAATGATCAAATTAATTTTCTAAAACGAACAGTTGCTATCTAATCGAGTAAAAATCATGAATAAATATCAATTAAAAGATAAAGTTGTCGTCATTACTGGTTCAACAGGTGGCTTAGGTCAAGCAACAGCACAGGCATTACGCGATAAAGGTGCTAAGTTAGCGTTACTAGATTTAGATTTAAATAAAGTTACCCAGCAAGCAAATGACTTAGGTGGAAGTAGTAACGCAATGGGATGGCAAGCAGATGTTTGCTCTTTAGAAAGTTTGGAAAATGCGATGGCAAGTGCGGCAAAGCATTTTGGCAAAATTGATGTCGTCATTGCCAATGCAGGTATTGGGCGTCCTGCATCATTAGAACATATGGCACCTGAAACATTTGAGCGAACAATTGATATTAATCTAACAGGTGTATTTCGTACATTTCGTTCTGCTCTACCTTATGTAAAAGAAACTCAAGGCTATTTATTGGCAATTTCGTCCTTGGCGGCATTTGTACACTCCCCTTTAAACACGCATTACACCTCAAGTAAAGCGGGTGTTTGGGCATTATGTGATAGTCTCCGTTTGGAACTTAAACATTTAAATATTGGTGTTGGAAGTATCCACCCTACTTTCTTTCAGACGCCGATGATGGATGCTGTGCAATCAGATCCAGCAGGCAAAGCCGTTTGGAAAGGCAATACAGGGATTTGGAAATATGTAGCGATTGAAACCGTGGTCTCAGAACTGGTTGAAGGTATTGAGAAACGTAAAGATATTGTGATTGTACCTAAAACTAATAAATTTGTTGCCAAAGCTCCGGGATTGTTTCGTAACATTATTGAGCTCATAGGATTCAATCAAAAACAACTCAAACAAACGATGCGGCTGGCAGAAAAGCAGGATTAAAATCAGATCAATTCATTGAATTTATATTGAAAGATTCTCTTTCTTGCTGTGGTGTTTTACCCGACCATTCTTTATAGGCTCGGGTAAACGCACTATGTTCAGAGTATCCGAGTAACAGAGCAATATCTATAATTTGCAATCTTGGATCGATTAAATAAGATTTTGCTAATTCATAACGCACTAGATTTAATTCTTTGCGAAAATTTGTGCCAACTTCAATTAGTCGCCTTTGTAATGTTCGACGCGACAAATGTAATCTTGCAGCAAGCTGATCAATCTCTGGTTCACCTTGATGCAGTAAATAAGCAATCTGCTTACGAACTTGTTCTATAATTTCTTCGACTTGTGGTAGACGTGCTAGCTGTTGATCAGCATGTTTATCAAGTATAGCCATCAAAGCTGTATCAGGGCTTTTTAAAGGTAAACTTAACATTTCTAACCCAAATCGAATCAATGGAACCTGTTGTTCGAAAAGAACAGGACAACCAAAGTATTCTTCATAAGCTCTAATATCTTCAGGTTGTTTATGAATAAAATGAACTGCTTGTAAGCTTTCTTTACCGCGAATTAAGCTTCGAGCAAACTGCACCATCACCGTTCGACCAGTTTCATCGACTAAACCACCTTCTTGATGTTCACTCACATCCCAAGTTAACTCTACACAGTCAGCAAGTAGTTGAATATTTGCGGGCATAACATCAAAAATAAGCCTCTGATAACGTTCAAAACGCTGTACGGCTGTAAAAAAATTATCACAAGTGGAAAGTACCGCGCCAATGATTCCAAGATGTCTCGCAGTAATCGTTTGTCCCACATGCAAGCCAATCAATGGATCATTTAAATAATCTTTTGCAATTTGTAATAAGTTTTCCCAATGTTCAATTGCAACGCCACCAAGACCATTTTCATCAGGAACAGGCCAAGGCTCATCTAATACTTTTTCTGGATCATGTCCTTGTGCTTCCAGATATTCAAATAGTAAATGAACATAGGTTTCTGGAATCATTCTTCGATGTAATGGTTTAGCCAACCTTTAGATCTCATTGTTATTTTATCGTGGCGTAAAGTATCAAATAGATTATTCAAAGCTGTCAAGATCATGAGTATAGCACTTGATATTTTTGAACTTATTCTAAACTTTAGAAAGCTACGATGATTTGATCTACAAACAGCTTGACCTTAAACCTCACTTTAAGCATAGCATTGGACTCAGGTAATTAATGAGGAACCTGTCATGTTCAAAGCTTGGAATATTCGCAAAGGGTTAATTCCTATTGTTACGTTTGTTTTTGCAAGTAATTATGCCTATTCATCTGAAACAGCGTCTCAACTTCATGCGACAAAAGAGAATGGAAAAATTCTCGTGGTCATGACTAATCATGCGACTTATCCAACTCGAACAGATAAAACAGGATTATGGCTCACAGAACTCACCCATTTTTATGATGTTGCCGAAGCTGCTGGCTATGACATGGATTTTGTCAGTCCACAAGGCGGTGCTGTTCCATTGGATGAACGTAGTTTGAAATCTATTTATTTAGATCGTGCGGCAAAAGCTCACTTAGCCGATCCCCGATTTATGCAACGTCTGAAAACAACATTGGCACCAAATACAATTGAACCGAAAAATTATAAGGCGATTTATTATACGGGTGGTCATGGCACGATGTGGGACTTTCCAAAAAATAAAGAGCTGAAAAATATTAGTGAAAAGATTTATCAACAAGGCGGGGTTGTTTCTGCTGTTTGTCATGGGGTTGGTGGATTACTGCCATTACAAGACGAAAAAGGCAAACCACTGATTACAGGGAAAACCGTAACAGGTTTCGCCAATATTGAAGAAACACTTTCAGGAATCAAATCCCAAGTCCCTTTTTCTTTACAAAATGGATTGATTGATCGTGGTGCAAAATATAAACGTGCTTTACTCCCCTTTAGTTCTTATGTCATTACAGATGATCGAATTATTACTGGACAAAATCCTCAATCGAGTAAAGCTATTGCTGAAGCAGTCGTGAAAAAATTAAAAAGTTTAAATTAAGTTTTCATATTGATATGTAAAAACCAGATTCACGAAATCTGGTTTTTGTGAATAGTTGTGTCCAATATTTTATTTTTAAAGTTTTTAATTTTAATTTTCTCATTTTTATTAAAAATAAGCTTGACCTTAAACCTTACTTTAATCTTAGCATTTCAGTGAGATCTATAGGAGTCATATGATCATGTTTAATCTTACTCATTTAAATCGTTCTATTACTGCAATATCAATCAGCCTATTTTTAGGTATTTCTACTCAAGCAGCAGAAAATAATTTAACCCCTAGTACGGTAGCAAAAACAATGAGCAATAATACGCAACCCACTACAGTCGTCGAATTTGGCCCATATAAAGTCAATGTGCCTAAAGGTGGTTATTATGATCGTTTTCGGATGAATCCTAACTTAGACGAGGTTGCAAAAGACCCAGCTGCGGGAAATATTGATTACTTTAGAACTATTCCTAAAAAACTAGTTGAAACACGAGTGGGAAAAGTTTGGTCTCCAAATTTTTATTACCGTACCAGTAATGTACAACTCCTCATGTTGGCACCTATAAATAAATTAAAAGCAAAACTACCATCCCCACTTGAGCCTTTACAACCATTCCCAGGCTATGGTTTAGTTTCGCTGACTTTCTTCTCATATGCGGTTGGCGATGTTGATCCTTATGACGAGGTTTCTATTGCGATCGTTGTTCGCCAACCAAACGCTCATTACTTTCATTCGACTGAATTATTAAGCTCAATGAGAAAGCATAATTATTATGGTTATGTACTTGCCTTACCAGTGGATACAGAGATTGCACGTGTGCGTGGTGTGTATGGGTATCAGTTGCCGAAATGGTTGACGCCAATAGACATGAAAATTGATCATCAACAGGTTCAAGCTCATATCTATAATACGGACGGAAAACCTGATCTCAGTTTAACTGCACCAATACCAACTATTAAGAACGTCAAACCTCAATCACGCATCGAAACCAAGACGATGTTTAATCAAGTCGATGGTCAATGGCATCAAACTTCTGTGCAATCAAATACATTGGCTTTTGGTCAAAAGTTATTTCCTAAAAATGTCGAGCTAGTTCGTAGTGGTGGTCCTCTGAGCAAATTGATAGATGAGCTAGGTGCAAACAAAGTACTACGTTTAGATGTCGTCAAAGATGCTCAATTGGCGTTGAATATGCCTATTCCGATGCCATCTTTAGATAAAATAAAAGATAAAACTAAAAAATAAATCCTTCACGAAAGACATTCTCCGATGAGAATGTCTTTTATATTAATCATAAATATTTATCTTAAACTTTAAGAATTATTCCTTTATTATTTTCATTATGCTTAGACTGAATTAAATCCAATTAATAAATATAAAAAATTATCTAAAAATAAAATTTATATAAACATCCCTATGACTTCATATTTTAAATTGATCGTAAAAATTTTATAGAAAAGCCAGAAACATATTTAGAATATGTTTCTGGCTAGAAAATTAAATAACTTCATTTAAGTAATAATCAATGCACCTGAACCTTTGATTTGGGTTACGAGTTGATAACCCATTAATTTGGCTGGCGTATATGTTCCACCTTTCACTTTTTGTTCAAGTAAATAACGAACTACCGTCAGCGCACCATTCACCGTTAAGCTATAAGCATTTTCAGTTTGAATTCGTGCTGTTTTGATCTGTCCTTGAGCATTTCTAGCCTCACCCCATACATAGGTTGGGAGCTTGGCGCGTAATTCCTCGTTTGGTCCAACAACTGATTTTCCAATTATAGATTTCATCATTTTTTGCATGACTTGAAGTTTTAATAGCGGGCGCAAGCTATTCAACATTTTTGCACCAAAAATTACTTTTGGGGATGCAGGCACAAACACCTCAATATTAGCAATTCCTGTCGTATAAAATGCTGTAGCGACATCACCCCAAGGTACACTCATCGCACTCTTTTGACCATCACCAAAATCAATCTGGCGAACATGGTGTGCTAAAGGTACTGTAATAATTTTTCCATTTTTACGGATTTTTCCACCATCCGCCATGCCTTCAGTACTGGTTTTAGCTGTTCCGGGAGAAAGCCCAGTTTTAGAATCAAAACCCAATGCCAAATGAGTTGCATCTGGTAAAGCCTCTTTCAGTGCAGCTGCGACACAATCTGTTGGAATAACGTCAAACCCAACACCTGGACAGAGCACAATATTTGCTTGCTGTGCTTGAGCATCTAAAGACTGTGCTAGTTCAAAAACAGAAATCTCACCTGTAATATCTAAATAGTGCGCACCAGCATTAATACATGCTTGCATCATGGGCTTTGACGTTGATGAGAAAGGCCCTGCACAATGCATAACTAGATGCAGACCTTCTAACTGTTTGCTGATCTGAGTAACCTCATCTAGCCCAAAGGCACGAAATTCAAGACCAAGTTCCTGAGCTAATTCAATGACTTTCGTTTGATTACGTCCTGCCAAGATAGGTTTTAGCCCTTGTCGCACAGCCTCTCGGGCAATTAGCTCACCCGTATAACCATTCGCGCCGTATATCATCCAATTTAAATTGTTCGTATTTGTCATATGAAATCTCTGTTATTGATACGCAACATAATTACGCATATTGTTTTTATATTGGCGAGTACGACGTGCCATTGCAGCTTGCTGTAAAATCAATGCCCATAGAGGTGAAACTTTGGAATTGGTTTTTTTACCTAAACTCAGTTTACGCAACTGGAATTTTACTGTCGCCATATTGGCTAGTGAAGCCAATGTTTTATTTTCCCAAGTAATAGGTCTAAGCTCTGGTGCAATATTTTGACCTTTTTTCCATTGATTCGGTAAATTGGGGTCGATTGCCAAAGCGGTAGCTATTCCAACCATATCGACACCACTTTCAATTACTTGTTCTGCAATCTGTTTACGACGAATTCCACCTGTTACCATCACTGGCATTTTCGCGACTTTACGAATCTCTTGGGCAAACTCTAAAAAATAGGCTTCTCGTGCTAAGGTTCGCCCATCTCTAGCTTGACCTTGCATTGCAGGTGCTTCATAACTTCCACCTGAAAGCTCAACCAAATCTACAGATAGCTCGTTTAACATTTTCACCACTTCTTGAGCATCTTCTGCACTGAAGCCACCACGCTGAAAATCGGCAGAATTCAATTTAACGGCTACCGTAAATTTTTCTGACACGACTGCCCTAACTGCTTTTACGATTTCAATCAAAATGCGAGCACGATTTTCTAGTGAGCCACCCCATTGATCTTGGCGTTTATTGCTCAGTGGTGATAAAAACTGACTAAGTAAATAACCATGTGCAGCGTGGATTTCCACACCATTAAATCCTGCTTTTTCACCTAAACGAGCGGTATTGGCAAAACGTTGAATGACTTCCTCAATCATCTCCTGTGTCATTTCAATCGGAAGATTGAAGCGATTAGACATTTTGCCTAGATCTAATGCAACAGCTGATGGTGCCCAAGTTTGTTGTCCCAAATTCGATTGCATTTGTCGACCGGGATGATTGATTTGCAGCCAAACTTGAGCACCTTTAGAGCGCCCAATTTGTGCCCAACGTTTAAAGGTGTCTAAATATTTTTCATCTTCTAATACCACACCACCTGGTCCAGTCATGGCACGACGATCTACCATCACATTTCCAGTAATGATTAAACCAACACCGCCATCTGCCCATGCTTGATATAAACGCATTAATGCTTCTGATGGCGCATGGTTTAGATCAGCCATATTTTCTTCCATTGCTGCTTTTGCAATGCGGTTTGGAATACGAGAACCATTTGGGAAAACCAGTCTTTCAAACACATTCATTTCTTGTGCCCTCATTTTGTATGGTTTTACTTTAAGATTAAAGTGAACTTTAATGTCAACCCATTTTAGGCACTTTATTCACATATTTTTATGGATTAGGAAAATTTAAAAGACGATCTAACTTATGAAGCGATGCTTTTTTAAAACAATTAACATATATTTAAAAATAACTTTTATTTTATCTTAAAAAATTTCTTATTAAATTACAAAGTCTTAATATTTTTACAATAAAAAAGTGCATGATCAACATGCACTTTTTAAAGGTTCAACGTTTAGCTTGTATTTACACAGCTACTCCGACAGCCTTTGCACGCGCTTGATGCAATTTCTTATAGCTATCAATCAAACGTAAATGGCGATCAAGCCCTTCAAGTTTCATACTTGTTGGTGTGAGACCATAAAAACGAACATTTCCTTCTACAGATCCGATGACTGCATCCATACGTTCGTTACCAAACATACGACGGAAATTCGTTTCATAATCTTCTAATTCCATCTCATCATCGAGCAATACTTCAAGTACTACGTTCATGCATTGATAGAATAATCCACGTTCAACAGTATTGGTATTGTATTGTAAGAAGGTTTCAACTAGCTCCTTGGCTTCTTCAAACTGTTCTAATGCAATATAGATCAATAGTTTGAGCTCAAGAATAGTCAACTGTCCCCACACGGTATTGTCATCAAATTCAATGCCAATCAAGGTCGCGATTTCAGTATAGTCATCTAATTCACATTCTTCTAAACGTTCGGCCAAAGCTTCAAGTTGAGTTTGATCCAAACGATGCAGATTTAAAATGTCTTCACGGAATGCCAACGCTTTATTGGTGTTATCCCAAATTAAATCTTCGACCAAATAAATTTCAGAATAATCTGGGACTAAGATACGACATGCTGTTGCACCTAAATGCTCATAGACAGCCATATACACTTCTTTGCCCATTTCTTCCAAGATGCTAAACAATTCAGCCGCTTCTTCCTCATTTGAGTTTTCACCGTCATTGGTGAAATCCCACTCGACAAAGTCATAGTCTGATTTTGCACTAAAGAAACGCCATGAAACTAAGCCACTTGAGTCAATAAAGTGTTCAACAAAATTATTTGGTTCAGTGACTGCTTCACTTTGGAAGGTTGGTTGAGGAAGATCATTTAAACCTTCAAAACTACGCCCTTGTAAGAGTTCGGTTAGGCTACGTTCCAACGCAATTTCAAAGCTTGGATGTGCACCAAATGAGGCAAAAACACCTCCCGTGCGTGGGTTCATCAGTGTCACACACATCACTGGGAAATCACCGCCCAAAGAAGCATCTTTCACTAAAACAGGAAAACCTTGTTCTTCTAAACCTTGGATACCCGCCACAATACTTGGGTATTTTGCTAATACTTCTTGAGGTACATCAGGTAAAGCAATTTCACCTTCTAAAATTTCACGTTTGACAGCACGCTCAAAAATCTCAGATAAACATTGAACTTGTGCTTCAGCTAAAGTATTACCTGCACTCATTCCATTACTTAGGTACAAATTCTCAATCAGATTCGATGGGAAATACACAACTTCCTGATCTGACTGACGCACAAATGGCAATGAACAAATACCACGCTCTGTATTACCTGAGTTGGTATCATATAAATGCGTACCCAGTAGTTCATTATCTGGGTTGTAAATTTCAAGGCAATATTCATCCAAAATTTCTTTTGGTAATTTACCTTTCGGACCAGGCTTGAACCACTTTTCGTCTGGATAATGTACAAATTCCGCATTGGCAATTTCTTCACCCCAGAACTGATCATTATAGAAAAAGTTACAGTTCAAGCGTTCAATGAACTCACCTAAAGCTGATGCCAAAGCACTTTCTTTGGTAGAACCTTTACCATTGGTAAAGCACATTGGTGATTGTGCATCACGGATATGCAAAGACCAGACATTTGGAACAATATTACGCCAAGATGCAATTTCGATCTTCATCCCTAGATTCGCCAAAATACCAGACATGTTGGCAATGGTTTCTTCTAGTGGTAAATCTTTCCCTGCGATATAAGTGCTGCTTTCTGATGTCAGACTTGGCATCAACAGTGCTTGTGCATCCGCATCAATACTTTCAACTTCTTCAATGATAAATTCAGGACCCGTTTGAATTACTTTTTTAACGGTACAACGATCAATCGAGCGTAAGATGCCTTGACGGTCTTTTTCAGAAATATCAGCGGGTAATTCAACTTGAATTTTGAAAATTTGTTTATAACGGTTTTCTGGATCAACAATATTGTTTTGTGACAAACGAATATTATCGGTCGGAATATCACGAGCTGCACAATATACTTTAACGAAGTAAGCTGCACATAATGCTGATGATGCTAAAAAGTAGTCAAATGGACCCGGTGCAGAACCATCACCTTTATAACGAATGGGTTGGTCAGCGATAACTGTAAAATCATCGAACTTGGCTTCTTGTCGAAGATTGTCGAGATAATTAACCTTGATTTCCATGCTGGCACCTAAATATTCTTATGTGTCAGCACAGACACATAAAATTTCAAATATTGATCAATAACCCGAATCGCGGATAAGAAATTGATTTAAAAAGAGTAGCTAGAGTCATTCATTCATCTGAACAAAAAACTGACTCTAGTCATAATGGGCGCTATTATAGAAGTATTTTATGTAATTGATAACTTTTGTCTGTTTTTCTAGCCTATTTATGAACAATTAAATCCGCCCTACTTCCAAGTATGGAATCAAATTATTGTCAAAATTTACACGAGGGTCTCCAGCAAAACTAATAAAACCATGCATTCCTGTTAGGCATTCACCTTTATAAAATGAGTTCAGTTGATAGCGTGGGTCTTTATGAGATAAGGTAAAACTTACAACACCTATACCTATTTTTCTTGATAGTTTGTAGGCATCTTCGAGCATACGATGGTGTAAGACAAGTGATTCTGGGTGACATAATAACGTGTGTAATACATGATATTTCACTGAGTCACCTAATTTTGGTAGAGGCATACTTTTCGTAACAGATGTACAAAAATTATAAATAGGTCGCAGTGCACGAATTACTGGACTGTAATGCAAAATTTTGGTTTGCTTAATCCCATGCTGATCCCATAAACCAAACATACCAACGAGCTTTTTATCTTGAAAATACAAGATAAAATCTGAAAGTTTAATTCCTGAAAAGTATGAATGACCTTGTGCTAATTCTTCGAAGTTATAAGCAGGAATAAAATTATAATGATTCGACATTTCGGCAATAAAGTTATTCATTGCCGAAATGTGTTCTACATGCGCGACACAAGACTGAATATTTTGATATTCATCTGGATTTTGAGTGATACGCTTTAAGAAAGCTTTGATTTTTCTTTTGTTTCCTAAATGTGTCAGCGTTAAAGTTTCGATAAAGCCTTCATCATAATAATCAGGCATACCTGTTTTCGCTGTTTGCATTGCTGCTCGAGCTGCATGATTATCATTGAAAATAATCATTTGGCTAAAATTAGGTTCATACATACTGATTTTCACATGAGCGCCTAAAGCCTTAACCAAAGATTTTCCTCTATAGTTTTGATCAACACGTAGATCGCTGGCATATCTTAGACTCTGTATTTGTCTATTGATATAACACGGTCGATAACCATTGCTATAACATGCAACTTTTCGTTGCTGTTCTTTATCTTCAATAACTACATGTAATTTATGTCTGTATAGAATGTCAGAAGCTTTGAAATAACTGGGTTCACGTTGAAAGCTAATCTGAACACCCCTTGTGGTCATCGGAACAGCTATAAGCTGTCTTAAACCTTGATCATCCTCAAGTGTAGCTTCTCGCGTAATTAAGGTATTGTCGCGATGTTGTACTAAATCGATGTTCATTAATTATTGACCTGTTGATGATGTGGTGTTGACACTAAATCATTCAAACTTCCTATTTGATCTAGTAGTTGATATACAAATACAACTTCATCTTGTTGGTTGACCGTTTTTTGAGTCTGGACATCCAATAACTTCTGTTCTGTATTGAGTAAATCAAATGTTGTTTTTGTACCCAGTTCAAATTCTTTACGCGTATAAACAAATGCGATTGAAGCTGCGTCAATTGCATTTTGCAGTGCATCTTTATTTTGGCGAATGGTTTGAAGTTGTGCGTAAGTCGTCCGGATACGCTGATTCAAATCTAATTCCAAACTTTTGATTTTCTGATTAGCAAGCTCAATATCGACCTGAGCTTTATTAATATTTGCCCGATTGAGTCCATCATCATATAGCGGTACATTTAACTGAACACCAACCATATAATTATTACTTTCAGAACCGATATTGGTTGCTTCATGTTGAGCCCCTAATTTGCTGGTGAGCATCACCGTCGGCCAAAGCTCTCTTTTGGTTAAAGCGTATTGCTTTTCTGCAGCTTGTTTTTCAAATTTGGCTTGTATTAAAGCAGGATGATTTTTGGTTTTTGATAAAAGTTCATCGATGTTATTGGCAATGCTAGGTAATTGATTGATTGCAACCAAACCATCAGGGGCTGCCCCTGTGATTTGGTAAAATTGCGCTTCACTGATCGTTAAGTTGGATTGTGCTTGAGTAATATCTGCTTGTCCCTGAGCGACTTGTGCCAAAACTTGGGCCAAATCTGCGCGTGTGATCATGCCCACATCAAAACGTCGTTGAGACTCATACAAAGAACGCTGCAAATTAGACATGGTTTTCTTTCGGAGCTCTAAAATCGCTTTTTTCTTGAGTACATCGGTATAGACCATCACTGTATTCAATATCGTTTCTGATCGTTGATCTGATAACGCTTCATTACGTGCTAAAAGCTGATTCTTCGCAACTTCAACGCCTAAACGGTGTCGACCAGAAGTATAAACTGGATAATCCATTTGAAGTTGCAAACTACGACCTTTACGATTTCCTTCTGTTGGAAACATCACCATGGTCGGAGTTTCTATTTTTTCATAATCCAATTGCCCAACGAGATTGACTTTGAGTCCATCTCGTTGAGTCGCTTGATTAAGCATTGCCGTGGATTGGTTAACACTTAAGCGACTTAATTCTAATTGGCTTTCATGCCTTAAACTAGCAGAAAACGCATCATCTAAAGTCATCGCATTCACTGAACTGGTAGCGCAGCACAGGCTTAAATAAACTAAGTATCGATACTTATTTTTGTCTGCTCTAATTTGATTTATTCCCTTATTCATAGCCGTTCCAAACTATTTAAAGTAATTTTCTTTAAAGGTTCTGGCTTGATATTTCCTTCAATTAAACCATCAGACATCACCAACTTTTTATAAGCAGCCCAGCCATTATCTGCCTTACGAATTTGTGGTTGATCAAGTTGACCTAGATTACGCGCTAATTCGTAATGGAAGTTTTGACGCAAAATATTATCAATATATTGATGATCAACTGAGTGATGAATATCTCCTTCAAACAATACACAATAAAATGGTTTTGTGAGCTGCTGTGTATCTATAGCAAGCAGAGAAATCGCTTTAGATTCAGTGTCATTTAGATGAGATAACAACTGTTGTGCAGTCTCTGGGGCAAGCTTTTCGCCGACTAAATCCACACCAAAACGACGACCTTGAAATTCAAAGCAAGGGAGCTGTTCTAAAAAACCTGTGACTAATAAGCAATCGTCTAAACAATATCGTAGTAATCCATTACCTGAAGTAATAATTGGGCTAACAACATCACCTAATTTGAGCTCCCAAGACGGAATGATTTTCCCTTCATTTTCGCCCGTTAAGTATTCAAATTCATAGAAATGGCTTTGATATGCCAACGGATACTGACCATTATATGGAATAGTGACTACACCTTCTGTCGCCCAAAGGCCTTTCCCTTCAAACTGAACAAATGGCAATCGCTGTTGTAGTTTTTCAGCCCAATCTTTTGATCCAGCAGTGTCCCAGCTCGATAACAAGCTCAATTTCGGCCATAATTTTTCAAAGTCAATTTGGTGATCATGTGTAGCATTCATTAAACGCTTCGCACTTTTTGGACTAAATGGTGCTTTAACTTGTTCTAAATATGATTGGCGTGCCCCCCATGAACCACTATCAAGAACTTCAGCAATCTCATCTTGCATGGCTTCTAAACGGTCAAGTAATTGCAAGGCAAATGTTGGGCTCCAAACAGAAATCATAGCTAAATTATGATTGGCGACCAAATAGCATAAAGTCGCAAATAAAGCATCATCAGCATTTGCAGCAAAGGCAACATTACTTGGAACAGCTTGGGTAAATTTAGAAAGTATACGTTTGCCAATACCTAACAAAGCACTGTCATCATTGAGATTTTTATCTTTTAATACTTCACGTTGACTTTCAGGTAACCACGAAACCGACCAATAGTGTGTACCTCCTTGTAATTGCGGACATTTACGATACATACTCGCTAACCATGGTGCGATTGCATGATCAAGTTCATCTAAAAATAATTGGGTATAAGGAATAAATTTAATTTGTTCGCTTGAACCACTAGTCGGTTGAAAACGAATCAGTTTACTGCTTGAAAGTGATAATTTTTGATCACGATATAGATTTATCTGCTCTCGCCAATCTGCATAACGTGAGGAAGAAAAATATTGTATAAATTGCTCATAACTTGAAATATTCTGTTTTTGCGCAAGATTGGATGATTTCAAAATTGAGTTCAATATCTGACGTTGAGCTGTCTCTAAGTCAATTGCATTTTTCCTAAAATGTTGATCTGTCAAATTACACCAACGCTTCAGAATAAAGTGAGATCCCGTAGTGAGCCATTCTGTATATTTCATTTTGAGATACTCTTGCTTATTTTACGGTTAGTCCTGATGGCTTCATGTTTACCTTTACTTACAGGCTTTGTAATAAATCTCGCAGGGAAACGAGCCAAGTCTTTCCAACCTAATCGACCGATGCACGGTAATTCTGTACCAGTCGTCCAAGTTGGATTTTTTCTTTCAAAAAAGTCAATTTTAGGATTAGTTATTCTCATTTCTTCGGTAATTGGTGCGACTTCGCCTTTTAATGGTTGATAATCATCGCCGAAGTTTAATAATCCAACCTCTTTATCGTAATACTCCCCAAAGAAGTTTTCGCAATAATGCTCAATCACATTAGAAAGATGTTCATTTTCACCATTAACATGCGGATAATAAACATAATAATTATTTGCCAATAATAAATAAGTCTTATAACCCTTCGAGATTAGCAACCAGTAAAACTCATTGAATGGATACTTAACTCGGAGTTTAATAATAAGTTTCAACATGGTTGACTGAAGTGTTCTGTTTCCCCAAAACTCTTTTAAAATTACAGTGTCCCCACTAAATAAAACGGTATAGTCTTTACCATTTAAATAAAAATGTTGAACAGCAACTGTAGAAAATCCAACCACTTCATCTGTTTTAGAGTTAAAAATCAGCATTGCGCCACTTTTCTTTTTGAAATCATTTACAAATATTTCAAACTGAGTGTTCTCATAATATTGCTCATATATTGAGTACATTGCTTTTAGTCTATCAAGATCAATTTTCTCCATTTCAATATATTGACCATAAGTTGTTTCCTTATTATTCAAAATTGAAATAATTTTTGCCGTTGTATTAATCATAAGTCAGTCCATTAAATTTTGAATATGAATATCTCTATCTCATTAAGAAATATAAAATTCATATAGATTTTTGTTTTAAGGAATCAAATGCTGAATATGTTCCTTTTTATTTTTAAATCATTAAAAAATGATTTTACCCTCTATCTTAATTCATCTATATATTCATTTTTTTTGCCCTGTCCATAAAAATTGTAAGAAATGCGGTAATCACCATAATGATTGCAAGGATACGTAATAAATCATTAAAACTTGATGTAAGTGCTTGATAATGAATATCTCGATAAATAACACTCAATGCTATTTGCTGAGCATCTGTGCCAATATCTTGATATTTAGCGGTAAGTTGATCTAATCGCTCTATAAACAACCAATTTTGCGGTGTCATATATTGGTTTAGCTGGGTTACATGTAATGCAGTTAGCCAATCAAGTGATGAGTTGATTAATGCTAATCCAACTGCACCACCAATATTACGCATAAGATTATAAATACCACTTGCATCTGCAACTTTAGAAATTGGTAATGTACTCATCGCTAAATGAGATACAACAATTAAACAGATCATTAAGCCAATACCACGATAAACCTGTGGCCAAAACATAAAGTCGTAATCACTCTGAATACTTAAATGTGAATTTAACCAAACACCAAAGCCAGCTAAAATCATTCCAACAAAAACTGTTTTGCGTGTATCAAAATTTGGGATTAACCATGCCAATAATGGTGCAAAGAAAAACATCACAATACCCGTAACCATCATAATATGACCAATCTGGCTACTATTCATCTCTCTTACTTGTCCAAGAAAAACGGGAATCATATAACCTAGACCGTATAATGCCATTCCAATAACAAAAGTAATGATCGAGCTTAATGTGAAGTTTTTATTTTTAAATACACTTAAATCTAATAATGGTTTTGGCTGTGTAAAACTGCGTGAGAAGAAAATAAAACCACCTGTGATACATACAAAAAATGCAATTCTAACTCCCATATCCACAAACCAGTCATGACGTGCACCTTCATCAAGGAAATATTCCAAACCACCTAAAAACATTGCCATACCAATTAAAGCGAACCAATCCATCGTTTTAATCAAAGCATGATTCGGTTTATCAATATTTGGACCTGAAAAAATAATTGTGGCAATAATAATCCCTGGGATGATATTAATCAGGAACATCCAGTGCCATGAAAAATTATTGGTTAACCAACCCCCAATTGTTGGACCGATTGCAGGACCCAAAGTACTCACCATTCCAAATACAACCAATGGGAGTGAACGTTTAACTTCAGGAAAAAGTAAAAATAAGGCAGTCATTGAGGTCGGAATCATGCCACCGCCCATGAAACCTTGTATCGCTCTAAAAACCAATAAGCTCTCTAAGTTCCAAGCCAATGCACACAGTAGCGAACTAATGGTGAAACCAATTGCACAGAGTGTGTAATAAATACGAGTTGATAAAATGCGAGAAACAATGCTGGACATAGGAATCGCAATAATTTCTGCAATTAAATAAACGGTTTGTACCCATGTCACTTCATAGCGACTCGCACTCATTCCTGCCTGTACTTCATTCAACGAGCTGGCAACAATTTGAATGTCAAGAATCGCCATGAAATTACCAAAGATCATTGCGACAAAAATGATCCACGCGACTTTTGGCGCAAATTTCCATTCAGCGTCATTATGCTTATTCATTTTTTATACCTTTAAGACTTTATTATTATGTTCTTAAGTCCACTGTGGCACTAACAGACATTCCAGGCTTTATCAGCTCTGCATGGGATGTCGGATCTATAGAAATACGTACGGGTATACGTTGAACAACTTTATTAAAATTACCTGTTGCGTTATCTGGCGGCATCAAGGAAAAAGTTGCACCAGATGCTGGAGAAAAGCTCTCTATTTTTCCTGTATAAGTTAAACTTGGGTAAGCATCAACTTTAAGCTTAACAGATTGACCAATATGCATTTTTTCAATCTGTGTTTCTTTAAAATTCGCCTGAACATATAAACTATTTTCAGGAATAATCGCCATTAAACGGGTTTGTGGTGAAACACGTGATCCTTTTTGAATCGAAAGACTGCCTATTTTCCCAGAGACAGGACTTATAACTTTTGCTGAATTTAAATCAATTTGATAAAGATTTAGCGAGGCATGAGCACTTTGAATATCGGCTAAGAGTTGTGCTCTACTTGCTTGCATACTTCCTAGTTGTGCTTCTGCTGAATGAACTGTTGCCTGAGCTTTCGTTAATTGAGCTTGTGCTGCCAAATACTGAGATTGAATACCTTCAAAATTTTGTCGCGTGATAACGCCATCTTTTAATAAATCTTGGTAACGAGAAAAATCCTTTTTTAAGCGAGATAAATCTGCTTCCGCTGCGAGTACACCACTAGTCGCTTCGGTAATGGTTGAACGTGCTGATCTTTCATTTTGTTGCTGAACATCTAATGCCGCTTCTTTTAAATTGACAACTGAACGTGCTTGCTCATAACGCGCTTGATAATCACGATGATCTAAAATGGCTAAAGGCTCTCCTTTCTTTACCATTTGATTATCGCTAATCATTAATTCAAGTACTTCACCTGAAACTTTTGGCATTACCCATGTTACATCGGCTTGCACATAAGCATTATCAGTTGATTGATAAAACCGAAATACAAATAAGTAATACATTATTCCTATCAATAGGCATAACGTGAGTAAACTAAAAACAATCCAAGTTACTTTCTTACGCTCTTGGAAATTAATTTCTGTTTCCACCTGAACCAAGGCATCCATATTTAAATCCATGTACTTGTAATTTAAGGTTTTTATTTTAACCCAAGTCTATATGGGTAATTTTTCATAGCTTTTGTTTAGAACAACTAAACAAATCACTATAAATATCAAATTGGCGTAAATTATCATTCTTAGAGTAATAAAATGTCATTGACCATGATTTCAGTGAACAAGTGTTTTTATGTCAATCATATTTACCTCAAAAATATGATAAAAGTAAAGATCTATACTTTTATTTATATAGTTATATATCTA
>NZ_LBMZ01000104.1:0-66121 GCF_001005525.1 Acinetobacter sp. AG1
TTCTGAATATCCTGCACATGACTCAGGTCATGTGTTGACTGAGATGATTCTTGTTTGGGTTCATCTGTATAAAACTCCTCCACAATATCCACCCCCTCTTCACCACCGACCTCAAAGCTGGCATTGCCGTAACCCTGCCTTGCCACATAATCCAAAGCCTCCTGATAAAATCCTGCTGCCTTACTCTGCTCATCAATTTGTTTGGCTGAAGTAATCGCTTCTTTAAGATTTGTGCCGTCACGTAAGGTTAAATCCACGTAATAGATCGGAGTACGATAACTTTGTGTAGTGCTTTTACCTCGTAAAGTCAGTTGTAATGGCAAGCATGAAAGTAAATCACCTGAAGCTGCATGGTAATAACTCAGTCGTGCTGCCAGCGTCCGAATACTATTAAAGCCTGTGGTTCTAAAGATAAATGTACCAAACTCATCTGATTCATCTAAATTGACATAGAGTCTTCCGTAGGGCTTGCATAGTCCACCCTGTGCCAGTGGACATAAATCAGGTGATGGGCATGAGTGTTGTTCAATGCCATTTGGTCCAAGTCGCTGACAGCTTTCGCCATTGCCTGAGCAGATTAAACGTCCTGTTTGTCGATCAAATAAGCTGTACTCTGCTCGTAGGTTCAATTCAGGATCATTGAAAATCATCCGTACTGGAATGGTTCTGAGTTTTTGGTTTTGATTGGGTGCTTTAGCACGTAGTTGCTCATCTAATGGATGTTTCACCCAACCATCCTTATTTTGGATTTGGCTGGTAATGGTAAACTGATCATCCTTTTCAGGCAGTCTTTTTCCATTCTTTTCGACAATCTTGCCGATGCTGATACGACCGAGTACAGGTGGGGTAATAGCTAAACCTTTAATCATGGTGATGTCCTCTATAGTGATGTATAAATTCGGGTAAATAAAATTTTGCGCATAAAAAATCCCATACCTATTGAGGCATGGGATCAGTGATTTTTTGATATTGATTGATTTGATACGTAGTTAGGAAATAAATGGTGGATATGCGTTTCTTCCTTATCCACCATTCGGGTAGATTTGAAATCTTCGCGTTCCTGCTTTAGTTTGAGGGAACTGCTGTAGGTATTCAGGATGCTCTTTCAGTAAGGATTTACTGTCTAGGCTGACCGAGTCTTGAGACTTTTTCCAAGTGACTGATCCACCTGTAAATACCGCTCTCTCTGCATCTTTCATCATCATTTGTAGTTGATGTTTGAGTTCATCAAAATACTGTTGGTGTTGCTCAACCTTATGCCTTTCCTCAAGCAATTGGTTAAATAAATAGTTGGCTTGTTCATTTTGGCTGAGGTCTTCTACTGATAACGGAATTTGCTGAGGGTAGAGTTGCTGCAAAGCTTTGGCTGCTGAATCAGAAGCATCGACACTCGGTGGAATATCTGATTCCACACATTGCCAGAAGTGACGTTCGGCATTAATGATGTGCTGGATCACGGTTTCATTCCGTGTGACTTTGAAAATCTTGGTTTCATGTCCACAGATCAAGGCACAAATATGTGCGGCTTGTTTACCTGTGACTGCCAGTTGATGTTGTACCTGACAGAGGACATAAAGTGGTACACCATCTCGCCAAAGCTTAGAGCCATATTCCCCCACGGTTTTACATTCCAAGATTTGAACTTCTTCACTACCCACTACGGCATAATCCAAATTCGCCAACATAAAGCGTTTGTCTTCATCAGGGTGTTGCAGCACTGCATTGACTCGACGCACCTTATTATTGGTGTGCATGCTGTAGTATTCAGCGACCAATGGTTCAAGTTGTTTGCCCCAGTACAAAGGGGCATAGCCTGCACTTTCATCCTCGATGTTTTGTTGCATCCGACCTGTTTTGATCATCCACAGTTCCAACATCGACATATAAGGATTCAGTCCACAAGCGGTAGCGGCATCACTGCTGCCAATCCCCTGTTTTCTGACTTCGAGCCATTGCTGATAATTCATCTGCTTGGTATTGGCGAGACGCTTGGCTACTGGAGCTTTGGTTTTTCGTGGTTGCGTATTCGGTCGATCACGTTTGCTTCGGGTTCCTACCTCAATCTGCTGGGTTGATGAGTTTTGTGTGAGTTGATTTAAGTTAGGTACATAGGGTTGTAGTGGTGGGTTATTTAGTGTGTTCTGAATCTGAGTATTCGTATTCATTAGAAATATTCCTGTAGCGGTAAAAGTGTAAAAGCTGAATTTCGAGCATAAAAAAAGCCACATCGGGGATGATGTGGCGAAATGAGAATTGCAATGCTTGTTACGGCTTTACCGTATGTTTAAATTAATTGGCTTAGCTTAAATAAAACTGAAAATAATTTCAGCGAGTCAAATAGTTTTAAGCCACCATTCGCAGGGCTTGTTCAAGTCCTCGTTGTTTAATCGCTGCCCCTGCACCGAACCATGCTGAATCGAGTCGATGATCAGTACTCATCGCTCGACGTTCATGATCACAAAATTCTGTGATAGAGCAAAGTAAACCATACGCCGTATCTTTGGCTGAGCTGAGTTCTGCCCCTCGCCCATGTCCGTTAAACATAGTCATGACTTTCGACATGGCACGTCCATTCGGTTCAGTTTTATTATCAGCTTTACTTACTGGCGTGATGCCTTGATTTGGCATGGCTGCATTGCGATAGAATTGAATGATGCTTTCATCCTGTTCTGCTGTACTCAGGCTAGTGTTGTTAAACACTGCATCAAAGTAGGCTGCTGCTTCCTGCTGGGTCACTTTACGCTGACTCAGTTGTTTCATTTCATACATATGGTCATCCCATGCACGCACTGAAATCCCCAATTGCTGTTTAACTTTCTCCGCATCGAACTTTGTACTGTGAGGGACTTTAACCACACCTGCACTATTATTCTGTCCTTTGAGGGCAATGGCTAAAGTATTGTTGCAGACAACTCGAATAGACGTGAATTGAGCGGTGGTTGCCAGTGTGCCATCACAGGCGGTTGCCAATAAAATATAGCCATTGCTGACATCCTTACCTTTTAAGGCTGAGCTTTGTCCTGTACGTGCCAGTGCCCAGAATTTCTTACCTCCTTTGAGTACCCCTGCGGTTTCCAGTTCAAAGCCTGATTGCTCAGTCAGGTCTTTATAGAAGTGTAGAATTTCCATCGGTTGCACTTCCTGAAAGCGTTGACTCACTACCGATAAAGGCTCATGCGTGTCAGAGCGGTAAAGTACGCGCTGTTCTTCAAAGGGCATAATAATGTTTTGTCCTCGATGGTTTTGTGCCATGTAACTGACATCCGAAGATTCAATCCGCCAATCCATACCTGCCTGTTGTGCCCAGACTTCGATGGGTTGGTTTGGAGTCAGTTGATTGCCCAAACCATGCCAAGGGGTTTGTCCAACAAATGCCATGGTTTCAACTAAATGTGCCATAAGAATCATTCCTATATAAAAGTGAAGTTGTTTAAAAATAAAATTGCGTAAAATCGGGTGTATACATTTGAGATTTGATACTGAAGCTTAAGCAGCCACAGCAAAGTTTTGTCCGCATTGCAGACAGCGGTAATGTTGGGCGGATTTATAATGCTGATAGAAATAATGCTGACTGACCAAGACCAGTGTTCCACCGACCACCACACCAATCAGCCCACCGATATACGGGGGAATGCCTGCTTCTTTTGCTAACTTGATACCCAGTGCAGCCATCGCTGGCGGTGAGAATGCATCGAGAATTTTTTCAAAATACTGCGGACTATTCGGTTGGGATTCTCTGAGAATCACCTGTTCAGAATGGCAATAAGGACAATGTACGCTGCTCATCACGGAAGTCCTGTAAGTCGATTTGGATGTTGAATATTTATGTCTGAATTTTTAGATTTTTCAGGCATAAAAAACCATGCCGCTTGGGCATGGTTGATGTGTGTGCTTTCGGTTTGTTATTTAAAGCTATAACTTGCTGCACCTTGATCAGTCTCAATATCGACCTTCACTACAGCATCGTAGGAACAGCGCAAGTACAGTTGTAGGGATTGTCCAATCTGGAAATAGGCAGGCAGCTTGATTGGATCATTGTATCGACCTGTATAGCTACAGCGTCCATTATTCACATCGACTTTGTTGAGTGTGATCGGTGTAGAGTCCACTGAACGTAAAGTCAAAATCACATAGGTTCGGTCATACAGTCCACCTTGGCTATATTCCGTATTGAGGTTGACTTCCATACGATCGGGGTTAAAACCTGAACCACATCCTGTCAATATCAGTGGCAATGTGATCAAGACAGGCAGTAATAATTTAGTTAATCGTTTCACAATTCTTTTTCCTTTATTCGGTTTACTTTCTTGAATGTTAGAACAGCACTCAGTCAGGTTGTGTCTTGGCTAGGTGCTGGGTCTTCAGAGAGGTAATATGTATTTGAAATTTCTTTATTCTGATTAAATATCCAAGCCATTCACATTGGACAAAGCTGCTAGGGTCTGCGATTAAGCGGATTCTAGAAATTCCTCTAAACAGTTGCGTGCTTGGTTCAGTTGTTGTGCCCGTTGTTCAATCAACTGTCGTACCGCTGGAGGCAATTGTTGGTATTGATCAGGATGGAAATCCGCCATCTTACGACGGTAAGCTTGGGTCAGCGTTTGACGATCCAACTGTTCAGGAGATATTTCGAGTAACTCACAAGCCGCTTGTTGTGCTTGAGTCAAGGTGTTGGTCGGCATGGAATACGAGAATGCTGAAGTACGCTCTTGTTCTGCTTCGCCATGGCCCGTCATAAATACGGGAAATTGTGCAAGAATATTTGATGCAGTTGCTTGATCAACATTGAAAGCTGTACTGATCTGAAAGAAATGGCTTCGTGCTGTTTCAACCTCAAAGTTCCTTTTTTCCATCAAGACCAGAACTTCTTCAAGCAAGCTATGGCATAGCTGTGGCGGCAGGGTGTTTTGAATCGAAGTCACTTCATCTAGGATTTCAAAAAAATCGAATTGCTGATCTTGTTGCATGAACTGAGTGAGGAAGCTTTGATCCTGTTGATGGATAAAATCACGGTCAAATAACTGACGCATCAATGTCCTCATCTGCTCATTCCACTCACCTCGCCACCCCAGTAATAAGTAGGCATACAGTTTGATGATCGGTTGTAGATTGGCAATGGTGTGATTGCTTTGTTGATGTTTTTGCCGTGTAGATGCAGATGACAATGAATCAGTCTGTGTTTTATAAAGCGCACAATATTGATTCAGGAAATCTGCCAATAGCCTTAACCCTGCCTTTTCAGGTTGAGCCAAAGTCACTTTAACAGTGCCATTGATCACTAACTGTTTACTGAGCATTCCCATCGCATAACCCACTGACGTGATTGCTTTCATTGGATAGGTATTTGCATTGGCAAAAGCTTCTTTGAAATAGATGCCTTGTGTCGTCAGACATAATCCATTTTTGCCCTGACCAAATACCGTTTCATCGACCAAGAGTAATACTTCTTCAGGCTTGGTCTTAGGAGGCAGATAGCTCATGGCACCTAGAATCTTGTTCATAGGAATCTGGGGTGTTAGGAAAATAGCGGGGTCAGCCTGTAATAAATCCAACTGCGGGAACTGTTGTTTAAATTGATTAAAGTCCATCATTATTTTTTCACTCTTCATCTTTATGATCGTGCTTAGTTCGATGCAACCAATTGCCAGCCTGTCTCTGAATCATAAGGACGTAGATGGACGACCTGATCTTTGAGGAAGGACTGCTGATATTCATCATCAAAGCGTTCAACCGTGATCTGACAGCGATAGATGTCGTATTTAGAACTTGTCCCTTCTTGCCCTGCAAACAGATTGCCAACCTGACATTGCTGTAACTTGATCTGGATCACTGAGGCATCTTGAGCATGTAATAACTGAAGCACTGCATCTGCTTGAGGCAATTCAGTCGGTGTGTGCTTACTGCCACATCCATACAGGCTGCCGAGTAACAACAGACCACACAGGAGTTGGATGTTTGGTACGGATTTATGTTTAAAGATCGCTAACATTTACAGTGCCCCCTCAATATCACTAGCCCCTGCATTGAGGCTAAGCTGGGTGATTTCTTCTTCAGTTGGTGGTCGAACATCGAGTTTAGGCTCAGCTTGTTGCTGTTCAGGCGGATGGTATTGCTTGAGACCAAACTGGAAAGGCAGCTTTTGTTTGAGTGGGTATGGCTGTTCTGAATTGAGTGCTTTGTTTGACTCATCTGCATTTAATGGGTGAGTGGTCAAATACAGTTGTGAGGGATTGATGGTGGCTAAGCGCAGATAACGATCATCATCGTTATTGTGCTGATACAGGATGGCTTGTTCTAAAACCAATTGCCCTTGCTGCATACTCAAAATAAAACCAAGATAGTTTCGCTTATCTCGTTCATCTCGTAGATTGCCTAAAATGATTTCTGCATCTTTGGCTGAAGCACCAAATACCAGATTGAGCTTGGATACAGTCGAATCATAGTAACCCGCTGCGTTGGTACTGGATGCCTGTATGTGCATGACTTGCCGATCCGCATCATACTGAGCTGAGTCTTCACTGGATGGGCTGAGTACATTGATCGCAATGGGATAAGCCAAATAATTTAAGGCATCTTCCAATCGTCCAAGCTCAACATTGAGATGGGCTGTGGCTTTTTTTAAAGTACCTTGTTCTGTCTGAATCCGTTGCTGGTATTGCTCGGTAGTTTCAAACTCCCCTTTGCTCTCTCCTGCAACTGGGGTCTTCAACATTCGTGCATGGTTAATCACTAAATCATTGGCACTGGCAAATAAGTCATTGTTGAGAAATTCCAGTAGCAATTCTTGATTGGGTTTTTCGATTCCTAAGAGCAAGATTTGATTGGGCTTGAGTTGCAGTTTTTCTCGGAATTGTAGCAATCCAGATCGATTGCCTGATTGACCATGCAAATAATCACGGAAGCCTGAAACATCAGATTCGGGCAGTTGTTGTTGATTAAGAAAAGGTTGTATTGCTTTGGCTTCGACCAAAACAGGTCGATGTGTTGGTGCGAGTCGTTGACTGAGTGCTGCATTTTCGTCAGGGCGTAAAACTTCAGTGGAAGCATTTTTATTTCCACAGCCGATCAGTAAAAATGATCCGAGCACACAGACAAACAGAGGATGGAGATCCTTCATTTGTTTACCCCAGATAAAATTATTGTTTTGGTTATGCTGTTATTGGTCTAACGATGACAAAGCCGTACACAGCACTGGGGTATATAAAAGAATGAGAAATTAAGAGGATTTAGACGCATGGGCGACTCCTTGTGTAATTAAAGAGCTCTACCACATCACTGTCATTTGATGGTGGCAGGAGCAATTGAGGGTTGACAGACTGGTACACAAGAAGCCAGCACGCACAAGGCGTCCCTCAATCACCCCTACCGCAACGATTGAGGGACGAACGAGTCCGCCACCAAAAAGCGAACTTTTTGGTGTCTTGTGTAATGGTCTGTCAAAACCAACTGACAATGTAGGTCAGCATCGAAAGGATAATCAGCAAATTTTAGAGTGTCAATGTTCTAACACCAGTGAATGTTTAGGTTATCTATATTTATTCACAAGTAATCATAATCACAGAGACTTAATAATAGCCGCAGCAGAGTGTTAGTTTTAGTGAAAAGACATCAAGCTTAGCTGAGAGTTTCAGGACTTCTATCTTGGTTATGGCGAAATGATGGGTTAACAAGCTAAGATATTGAATAAACCTCAAGTTGAGGTAATTCCACGTTCACTGATCTTTTGATCAATCCACGTATTAACCTCATGCGCAATCCAACCAACTCGTATGCCCCTCAAATTCCTCCATATCTAATCAAATAGATACAGAGGTTAATTGCTTCACATTTGATTTTTGAATCACCATTTTTTGCCATGAAAGGTTTTAAACCCACGTGTTAGGATACAAATCTTATTCATCTTTTCCGATACACTAGAAGCAACTTCAGGTACATCGTCTAAATCATCTAAAGGGGCTTTTGGCTCAGGAAATGCCAGAACTTCATCACGGCCCAAACCAAAAGGATTAGCTGCTGGCTGCTTAGCTTGCTCCTCATCTATAATCAATAACATTCCTAATCCATCAGTTGCTTCTTGCCATAATCGCTGTATCAAAGCTGAATAATTCGTATCAATAGAATAAAAAACTTTTTGAAAGGTTAAGTAAAAACGAATTACGTAGCAGTTTCTGTAGCTATCACGAATTAAGTGATAGTAAGTAAATATGACTTGGCCTCTAAACCAAGGTTGGCATTTCAAGTTTTTTTCAAATTTTCGAAAGGATCGAATCACCCAATTAATCGATTGCAGTTGCTCTGTTCCTGAAGGAAAACTCAGATAAAACTTAATATCTGGTGCATCTACACTTATCTTGCTCACTCCAATATAAGAATCTCGAATTTGATTGATATGCTTCTCATATTGCTCATTGCACTGATGTAAAAACTCAATAAAGCCCGTCGTCCAAAATAGTGTCTTGAGTTTTTCAAGAATCTGCTCAATCATCCATTTCTTAGTATATGTCGTATCTGGTACAAAGTAATACACACACGGATTTACCTGTGATAACACACAAAAATAAGCATTTCGAAATAGAGTAATCCAAAAGCCCAACTCAGCATCTCGATGCGAATACATCAAAAAATTCCAATCGTAAAAATAATCAGATAAAACCTGTAACCATTCCTGTTTCAGATTCTTTTCATTTTCAACATCGCTTTTCTTGGAACCTGAAGCCCCATAGCGCACCTGAGTAAAAAAATCATGCACATCTTTCTCTAGGCGTGGTGCTGTTTGGTGTTCAATGTATGTAATATCCATGGAGGTCGTTCTACAAGGTTGTGGATTTCATAGAACTGCCCCATCCATATTTTTTTACAGGCACTTAATCGGATATGAGTTGATAGTTACGCCCATGCACTCGGTAAATGCCTTTAAAGAAGGTTCTTTTATTAATCGGTTTAACTAACATCTGTTGTAGATACTTTTCTGGATTCGTTAAGTATTTAGCAACATTCAACGCATTTTGGAACTCTTTTGGATGCTTACGGTGAATCATGCCAATACCCAGTAAGCCTTTAATGGCAAACTGTTCCTTGTTTTCTTTAGTATTACCATTCCTCCCATATCCCCAGCTATGTGTAATAGCACGCCATTTTAGAATGACCTGATCCCCGAGATACCAATCCTGACAGCGTTCTGAGCCGTTATAGACTAGCATTAGATGCGCATGATAACCCTTTTTATACCCTTGCTCTAAAGCTAAACCGTAACCCAATAAATGCTTAAAACAGCCATTCTTATCTTTTAGATACTTGCATAGAGACTGGATATGGAGATAGAAGTCATGAACTGTAACATTTGACATAGAGTCTTTTAAATAGCCCAAATCCACACGAACAATCAGAACTTGATAATGATCTTGAATCATTTGCTGAACATAAGTCAGAAAGTTATCTTGATTAGCTGATTCCTGCTGCCTGAATAAGCGAATCTCATCTAGAATCTGACTACGGTGACTCCTCAATCTTCGCACTAACTTTAATACTTCAATTGAAGATAGCTGAAATAAATAATCCTCAAGACATAAAGTCCCTCTTAGTGCCTCGATGACTTGAGTCATATCTTTAAAAGCCTGAATGGATGCACTGTACTCAATATCGTCTTGATCAAAGATCTGAAATGCAGGAATCAGTGAGCAAAGATGTATGATAAAGGAAGATTGATTTAGCTCCAGATTCAGCACCCAGTCAACGAAGCCATCTACGGCTTTCATGACGCCAGCTTGATGAGTTAAGTCATATTGCATTGAGATGCTCCTTCGTTATGTTTGGTACATAACTAAGGAGAAAACATTATTTTTTTATGTATAAAAAAGCTTACATGGCGAATCCTACACCAAGATCCAGATCGATCTCAGGGTTAATCTTGATAAGTTGAATTTAGGGATAGTAGCGAATTGATTGACTGTTACAAGATTCCATAGACATCTTATTAAGTCTCTAATTTCACTATGGGTATATTAGTGATGTGTTTATGATTGAATTCATTAAGTATTTATTAATATTAATTTAATAGTATTATTTACCGACTTATCACAACACTCAGTAGTTGCAAAATCAATCGATTCATAGATCAATCTATTTTCCGCCACCCTATAAACCCTGTATTTTCAGAGAAAATCTCATTTACGAGAGTTAAGGCAGAAATTAGCATTTCTCATACAAAAGTCACTCAAATTTATCACCCAAGCATTTTTCGTTGAGTAGACCTAACTCGATTTGTTTCTTTAAATCGTAGTCTATTTGCTTGATAGAACGTTTATATGCCTTAATGACTGCTGATTCATAAATTTTAGGATCTGTAATCTTTGCCTCAGTATATTGAATACAAAACAGCTCATCATGCTTAAGATGAGAATCAGAACTAAAGTAAATTTTATGAGACATTAATTTGCCAACGCAACCTAGCGGCACCACTTTATTGTCATGTTTACGATCCGTAATCTCAGCCAGAACATCCAAAATATGGCTCAGCTCACTTCTATAGACATATTGTATAAGTAAAGACAGAATTTGCTGTTTCAAATGATTTTGAGCCATCATGATATCAGACAGCTTTATAAGAAGAGTATTGGCTTTTCGCTCTATCTGTTCTACAACCCTAACCTCCTTAAACGACTTCACCATCATAAGTTTTACATTTTCAGGCACCAAATGACCCTGTAGTTGGTGAATAGTTAAAGTGATGTAAGGACAATGAGATGCAAGATAACAAAACATATATTCCAGTCTTTTAAAATTTAATTCTTCTGTGTTTAACAATAGTTCTTTTTGTTCGGAAGCATGGCTACGTGATAGCTGAAACTCCTGATGAAACTTTGTATTAAATATTTCGCCTGTTTGCAGGATATTCGGGATTGAATATTCATTAGATTCGAGAATATAAGCATTTTCCACAGAATCTGATGTTTTATTTCGGTTTAGAATAAACTCTGTAGTTTTAAATTTACTCAAGGGTTCATTAGGATCCCATCTATCAACTGATTCAAGAAGCTGTTTTAAAATGGTGGTCTGTTGAGGGCGATTGAAAATTAAATATCTCCCAAAAATTCGTTTCTCGCCCCAAATCGCGTGAGAAAGGTTGAGAAAATAGATCGCAGAAACAAAACTCAAATATACATTGTTTAATGTCCCATCAAGTTTAGATCGAAGAATCCCCATGCTAAGTAATTCTGCAATCGCGCGTTGTAATGCATTACGGCTCATTCCTGTCCAATTAGATAATTCATAAGTTCCTACATTTAAAACAACTCCATTAGAATCACTTGACAGCACGATGTTCACTAACACAAGCCACTGCTTATAATTAAGCTCTAATAATTGATCAGCATTTTTTTGTTTATGGCTTATTTTGACATCAAATATTAGTCCAAACAGAATTTCTAAAAAATCATATCGTGGATAGCGAGCGGCAAGTTCAGAAGCAGTTTTTTTACCCCCCATTATTTTATGACTTTTTTTTGCCGATTTATTCTCTTTTAACTCTGCTGTAGATTGATCACCTTCTTTTGCTTTTTCCAAAGTAACAATCAACCGATCAGATGGCATCCACCTCCATCGATAACCCACTTGTCTGGGTAAAAGTCCTATATTCAACTTAAAGGATTTTTCATCTACCTGCTCACATAATCCTTTTTCGGCTAAAGCTTTTAATGATTTTTTTAATGTTAACCAATTCACCTTAACTTCTTCAGCTAGAGTTTTTAGGTCCGCTAATGAAATTTTCCGACCTCCATAACAGATCAATAATCTTAAAAAAATAATACGATCAATAGGAGCTAAATTGATTTCCATCTGCCTGAGCATAAGTATTGCAATCGCCTTTAGTTCTTCTTGTCTATTTAGCGATTTTTCATATTTTTTCATAAAAACAACTATTAAAAATAAATAATGATTAATTTAACTTAATATATAATGTTTATTAACATAAATAATCAAAAAATCGTTTTATCCTTAGTTTTTAAAAAATAAAATCGGTTTATTAGATATTTGAATTGGAGCTAAAAATGGGTCGACCTCAAATTTTTTTAAAAGATTGGTGCTTAGAAGACAGTCTGCTTAAAGCAGAATTTCTAAAAAAGGAAAGTGAAAATCAGGAAGGTCTTGTCAGAAGAACAAATGGAGGCTACATACCAAATTTGGATATCTATCCTCAATTCCAGCTGCAAGACTCAATTCATGGAATATTAAGTAATGGCATGCAAATTTGGCTCTCACCATCCTGTTACGAAAAGTTAAAAGCTAAGTTCCGAACTTTCAAGAAAAAAGTAAAAGACAAAAATAAAGTCAAAAAGCAATATCAACTAAACAAAGAAACTGCAAATTTTTTATCTGCATTTAAAGAACAGAATCATTATGATCGTGAGGAAGTTGTTGTTGAATATTTGGTCACAAAATATCAAAATCAAAAATTACAATTCGAGCATTTCGATAAGTTAGATAGATCTTCTATTCGTGTTCAACATTTAAAAAATGAACTAGATCATTGCAAAAAATTATGTGCGCAAAATGAAAGTGATAAGTTGTTTTTACAAGTTCATGTCAATGAGTTGAATGACCTCTTAGCTAGAGCTTACCTTTTAAATGAATTCCTTAAGGAAACACTAAAAGAACATGAAATAGAATATTATCAGCCAGTAATCAACGATGATGATGTTGAAAAGTATAAAGCTGAAATAAGAAATAATTTACGAACCTATCTGAAATGAGATGCTGCATATACTTGTATTAATGTAATGTATCTCTAGATGCCCCGAAAGCCCCCCTATTTGGAATCTTTTTCAATAATCTCTGCAAGCAGCTTTGGACAATTCCGTACATGATTAAGAAGTGTTTGTTCTTGATCATTCGAGTTAAAAGCGATTTTTTTCTTCAAAATATCTGCAACATTGTACGCTTTTAAAGCTTGTCTAAATTCCCTGTTTTTTTCTTCTAAGCTTTTAATGTAGTTGATGTATGTTCGATCCTGAATTTTGATATCACCAGCACGCTTATATCGCTTTTTATTATTTTCTAAAGCCTCCTGTAATTCTGCAATTTTGCTGGTATTTTCTGCTATACGATGTTTAACCCAATTTTGATCAAAAGCTTTGAGTTCTTTTTCCAGTGTCGGGTAAACATCATTAATTGCAGCCGTTACAGATTTCCAGCGTCCTTTTATTTTTGCAGTTTCTCGTAATACCCTATAAATGATCTCTCGCTTTTCATAGAGATTCCCTTCATAGCGCTTTTTCACATTTTTTATGCCATTGATTCGGCGTTGTAACTTAGGATGCTGAAAAACATGCTGATCGAAATCAAGTGCTAGGTATGCATAAAGTATTGGTTTATACCCAGCAACACTGTGTTTATTTTTTTGATTATCTTCCATATCCAATAATTCTTCTTTTAGTTGAGCAATACGATCTAGTAACCGATTCAGCTCATAAAACTGTGAGAGTTGAGCTTCTCCTCTGAGTGAAATCTCATCAGCCATACATTTTTTTATAAATTCAATTTCTTCAGCGGAGAATGCCTGTTGCTCTTCCAAATGCCCTACACCACCAATATGGTAAAGGTAACAATTAAGCATTTCTGCTTCTAGAATATTGATGTCTTCATTAGTAATTTTCATCACACTCAAAATTAAAATATTATAATAATTATAAATTTAACACATATTCTAGTATAATATTTTTTTATTTTTGTAGTATGCTAAAAAAAAACTCACTGAGTCACTACCATTAGGTCATGGACAGTCATTAAGTCGGCATCACATCAAAAGTCTGATTGAATCGAATTGATGATTGAGTAAAATTTGGCTCAATGGAAACTAGTAAAATGTTAGAGTCCCGTTATCGTGTAAAAGATTTAGTGAACTACCCTGAACGTCCAGCAAAAGACTATGTGGACCGTAGCGGTCGTAGACGCAAAGTTTCATATAAGCCTGCCAGCAAAGGCTTGTTGAATATCGCAGAATCCACTTTTTGGAAGATGGTCCGTCGTGGTGACTTCCCTGCACCGACCTACCTGACTGCAAGTATGCCAACATGGACTGAAAGCCAGATCAATGCTTGGCTTGAACAGAAAGTACTACAAGCGGCATAAAATGAAGCAGCCTGTCATCGACAGGCTGTTTTTCTTACACGTTCACATCATGTACAAAATATTGTCTGTACAGAAAATTGACATTTTCACACGAGAGTTTTATAGTTACTATGCTTAGTCGCAATTGTAAGAGTAATAAGCTAACTAGCGTCCATCTAAGTATCTAAATTTAATGCCCAAAAGTGAATGACGAAAATACAGCCAGCCATAGTGTCCAAATGTAATGATCAATGTATCTAAAGAAGTGACCAAAATAGTGCTAAATGAAATGTCAAAATATAGTGGCGAATATCCTACAGATCGTAATTAATGACTTGTAATGCTTGAGTAATAGGAAAATTAAGACTATGCAAATTTTCACTTATACCGATGCTCGCAATAATCTGAAAACGGTTTTAGACCGTGTTATTGATGATTCAGATGTTGCAGTAATTACGAGGAAAGAAGGTCAACATGCGGTTGTAATGGGACAAGACTATTACAACAGTATAATGGAAACATTGTACCTCATGTCTTCTCCAAGTAACGCAGCGCACCTAGCGAAATCAATTGCAGAATTACGGGCATCTAAAGCAATCGAAAGAGAACTTTTAGATGAAACGGAAGACTAGTTTTACCCCAACCTCTTGGGAGGATTATGTCTATTGGCAAAGCCAAGACAAAAAGACTCTTAAGCGCATCAACATCTTAATCAAAGAATGTCTCCGTACACCCTTTGAAGGTATTGGCAAGCCTGAACCATTACTCGGTGATTTATCGGGTTTATGGAGCAGACGAATAGATGAAAAAAATAGATTAGTCTATGAAGTAACTGATGCAGCGATAACCATCATTTCTTGTCGTTATCACTACGAATAAAAGAAGCCCTAACTTAATGTTAGGGCTTCTTTTCATAAAACATTTACTACATAACCCACGTATTTAATAGCAAGTGTGCCCACTTGATAGAAAAACCAAACTACTGAATGGCTTGAACTGAAGGAGCTTAAAGCTGCATAAACTGAAACAGGCTGTTTTTGATATCCTAATATTTAAATCACTGTTTAAATATTAGAATTTACATTCAATACAGATGAAAACTCTTGTCTACTAATTTTCCAATAATCTAGCAAGCAATATAAATAAGATTTAATATCAATAACATCTGGTAAAGTTGGATTTTGAGATTGCATTGCCATTTGTTCTAAACTTTTTGCAACTTGAAACATATGATTAATAGTTTCTGTTTTCGAGAAATACTCAGCCAATATATTTACAGGTAAATTCGATACTTCATTATCAAATCGCTGTCTTAAAAGCCTTGCGTGAATATCTCCCCCTTCTACATATTGACTAATCATATTCATTGAAAATTTGATTAAATCATTTGTTCCAGCTAATCCACGGCCTCCAAATAAAAATCCTTCTTTTAACTTTTCTATTCGTTCATGAGTTTCAAGAAAAGAAATTTCTCTCATACAGAAATCAATTCCTAAAGCAAGGTAAGAACAGATTAGATAAAGGCATCTGAGAGCTGTATTTCTTTCCCTTTCTCTTGTTAACACTAATTCTGCAAAAAACTTCCCTTCAGCAAGCCAAGAGTTACAGGAATCAAAATTAATTGGTTTTGATAAAATAGATTTACAATATTTCATTCTATTTTTCCAATCGCCATCTATTTTCTGCAATTCATATGAATCGATTAAATTGATTAACTTTTCCTCAACAAGTCTTTCTTCGTTAATATTCTGATTTCTTACTAATTTTGATAAAAACTTCCCATCCAACACCATTACATCTTGCTTCTTTGCGAAGCTTTTTATAAGTGGTCTAGAATCAGTAGTAGCAACTATAGCTTTATTACTATAGGTCGCTTGTTTTAACCCGTTTACCCAAAAAATTCTCTCTAAAGCATGGGGAACTTTTTTATTTTTTATATCAACAATTGTAATTTCTCTCGAGAATGAAGAAGCCCTTGAATAAACCCATAAATCAATATCTGTCACATCATCATTCTCATAAACAAAAGGAACTCCTCGAACAACATAAGCACCTGTCTTTAGAAAATAATCTCTTAGCACCTCTTCCAATGCCATACCTTTAGGCAGCGTAATTAAATCTGGCATTAAATCCCCCCCGTCCGTAAAGCATCTAACATATTGTTTGTGGCAGTTGGGTTAGTTTTTACTTGTTTTTTTCGACGTAAATCTCGATTTATTTCAGGTCCACTAAACTCTGTAACAGTTATTGAAGGAATAATACTACCACCAATTAATGCATGCTCACTTGCATTTCCAGAACTTAATACAAGCAATGCTATCTCACCAACCTCTTTTTTTAACAATTTCAAGTAAAATCGACCATTAGCATAAGGAATAACTTGTACAACACCTTTAAGTTCAAGTACTTTATAATCTTGTCCTATCGCTGTTACTGGACCTACTTGACCGCCACCTATTAGTTTTCTTAGAAGTGGCTCAATAGCTTGAATCTGTCCACGTTCGTAGGCACTTCTAGTCATTCCATATTTTAAAGAACTTATGAATGCTTTAGCTAAATCAAATGTATCATCAACAATTGAATTACTGCCAAATTTCGAGAAAGACTCAGGTAATGTTAAGAAACCAATCTCTTCTCTAGAGTTAGATACTATATTAACTTCATAAACACCAATAGGTAAAAGTTTATCTAAAAGCTTTTGTCCAAGAATACGAATGCCTTCATTTATAGATACACAACCTTCCGATTTTATTCTATCGTTAAGTTCATTTATTTTCGTACTTTCTTCTATAGTTAGTGATTGAAATACTTTACCAATCTTTTCAGAATATTGTCTCTTAAAAAGATTCCCATTAAACAACAATTTCCCTTTATCTGACAATGTCTCAACATCTGTAAACCCTATAGTCTCTGCTGATGAAAATAAGTATTCTAAATGAGTCTTTGAAAGTTTAAATTGATCACTTAACATCTCACCAATTTCAACTTGAAATACAGGTTCCTCTGATGCTTTCTCAGCTAAGAAAATTGAAGCATTTTCAATATCTTGAGTATTACTACTATATTGATCAAATATATTTGCAGTATGTTCTAAAATAGAATGTTGAGTTAAGCCTAAAGTTACTACATCACCTGAGCTGCTATAATCAATTAATTCTTTCTCCTTTAACAAATCTAATAATGGCTTTCTTTCCAAATTAGAGATTCCAGCATATGTACTTAAAGCTTGTACTCTTGAAGAGCTAATTTCAGACTCATCATCCTTTGATAAGGAAGATAAAAGTAAACCTGCTTTACCTGCTGTGAGTGTATTATCAAATGTATTATCCGCATATTTCACTTCACTTAATTTCTGAGCATGATGAATAATCCATGCCCCCTTAAGCTTGCTCTCTAACATAAACCACCCTACTTAAATATATAATTTAAAAAAAATAAATATACATATTAAAAATATTAATTAAAAAATCATGATTACACGACCAACCTTATATTAATTTTATATAAAAACAAAAGTAAAAAATCAAGCCAATTAAATAAATTTCAATCAAAAATCAACTCATTTCAATATCATAAAAAATTAAGTGTTATTACCCTTAGCAATCTATAAAAACTTCAGAATAATTATGTAACTGTATATGTATTTTTATTTCAACCATGTCAATCTGAAATAAAAACAAATTAGTCTAGTATTATAAAGATAAAATTTAAGCAAAAAATTTAAACAGCACGTCTAAAACATACTGTTTAAATTTAAAAACTTCACACCTAATTACAGAGTATTAATTAAATTAACAGTGTAAGATCTTAATTTCTCTGCTCTATCTACAATAAATCCATTAAAATCATCTTCAATTAATATTTTTTCTGAAATAAAGTTTGAACTAAAAATTTCATTAGCATCCCTCGGCATTAAATTCTGTCTATATTCAGAGGGACTTAAACAATCAATTTTTTTGTTATCCGCTCTCGAAAGCATACAAAAATTAGCTAAACAATTTACATCATATTTTTTATTCTCTTCGCTTACTTTACCCATAAATGCTTTAGGGTAAATATGATGAAACTCATTTTTATTATAATCTTTGAGCACATTAGAAAGGCTAATATTACTACCACTCAGAAAGCTCTTAGGACTATTCTGAGCAAGTAAAAGTATAAAAGTCTTCGTAACGACAGTATTCATAGTAAATTTATTATTAAAAAAGAAATCTGCATGAATTTCACAGCTTATTTGACTCAATTTACAAGAGACATCATTGTTTTTTAACTTAATTACTTCTTGAATATCTCTGTTTATTGTATTGGTTGTTGCAGAATGATACCTCTTAGAAAATGCTGTTTTCCAAAACCATGAAATCAAGGTTTTTTTTTGCTCATACGTATAATTAAAATGCTGGTTACCCGTATTAGAGAAAAATACTGTAAGCGGCATCAAATAATGTTCGTAAGGCATATTTGAAAGTTTTTCTATTTTCAAATTTTTCTTTAAAAAATCAATACTGCCCTTTATACCATTTAATACTTCTTCAAATCTTGCTCTGACGGTATTCCCATTCAACTCTATCAAACTTTTTGAACTTGTATCATGTGTCAGCACAGCAGAACATATTTTAAGCAACAAATCTGAGTTCTCACCTAACTCATCAAAGCCCATTGGATGTAACTCATCTTTTAAAGCGTAGAATTTATCTTGTAAATCAAAATTTTCGCTCCAAGTCCATGCTGTTAGGAGTTGTAAAGTGTCTAATGGAACTCCCTTCCTATTAATTCTCTCAAACACAATCGCAACCTTAGTTTTATCATCTGTTTCTAATGTTTGAAAAGGTATCTTTACTTCTTTAAAAATTGATTGCAATAAATCTATTTTCTCTACTATTTCTTCCTCTAGATTCTTTGTTGCTTTTCGATACTTTACAGTGTCAAATAAACAGTTTAATGGAAAATGGCGCTGTTGTATTACATCAGAATCTAATAAAGCAACAAATTGAGAATCTTGTGAATTCTCATCTGCGTGCAAGTCATAATAAATCTTAAAGGGGTTATCAGTATCATCTGACTCTATCTCTGTTTGAAATACACCAAAAATAGAAGTTATACGTTGCTGGCCATCTAGTACATAATCAATAGGATATTCAGCATCTCTATCAAAAAGTTGAAATGGTCCAAATTGTTTTTCTGTTTCTAATTTTTCTCTAGTTCTCCATAATTGAATCGTTCCGAAAGGATATCCCTTATATATACTATCCATTAAAAAAGCTACAGAATCTGCATCCCATACAAATCCTCTTTGGAAAGAAGGGATTCTTAAATTTCCTTTCCCAATTTGATTCAGAATATCTCGAATAGATATGTCAGCCATTATAACCCGCTATGTTTTATTAAAATTTCATGATAAATATTATACAATTAACAAAAAAAATCCTATGGTTTAATTAAAAGTAATGAATCAATATAATTCGCCCACTCCTGCATCATTTCCCGACGATTATTCAAAAACTTGGTACGGTTGTAAGCTGTACCATTATTGTCCTTTACCTTATGTGCCAGTTGATGCTCAATAAAATCCACACGCTGCTCTAAAATCTCATCCAACATAGTTCGAGCAGTTGCCCTAAAACCATGTGCCGTTTGCTCACCACCATAGCCTAAACGCTTTAAAGCGGAGTTGATGGTATTGTCTGAAATAAAGGTCTTACCATCTCGCCCCACAAAGATGTATTCGCTGTACGGATGCAGATCAATGATGGACTCAATTAAGTCAAAGGCTTGATCTGACAATGGCACAATATGAAGTTGCTTGGTTTTACTGGCTGTAAATTTAAAGCAGCGTTCCTCACGATAGAAATACTCCTTTTTCAGCTTGCGGATCTCCCCAGGTCGCTGAAATGTCAGCACAGAGGTTTTTAAGGCCACCTGCGTTGTCAGTAAACAGCGTGTGTAAAGTTTGGAGTAGTTCCAAATCTTATTTAACATTGGAGCTAAATCATGCTCTTCTGTCACGGCTGCAAAGTTCCCACCTTGTGGTTTTGGCAGTTCAATATCTTCAATCGGATTGTACTGGATCAGCTTTTTCTTACGGGCTGATTTAAATATCTGATTGAGGTCTGATTTAAGGCGTTTGGCAACAGATAAAGCTCCACGCTCAATAATGCGTTTAAAGACCTTAATCTCAAGAATTTCTAAGGTAAGCTGCGGAAAGGTTAAATCACCAATATAGGGATAGACATCATGCTTTAAACGACGGACGGTTTCTTCATCCTGCTTTTGCTCTAACTCACGTTTATACAACCATAATTCTGCGACAACACGAAAGGTATTTTCAGCCTCTTTTTGTTTCTGAGACTTAGTTTCAATCCGCTCCATTGCTGGATCAATGCCCTGCTTGATGAGTTTCTTATATTCATCACGAATAGTGCGGGCATCATCCAGTGAAACTTCAGGATAAGTACCCAAAGATAAATCGTTACGCTTGCCTAAGAATGGACGTGTGTAATTGAAGATCCAGTACTTACTACCGCTTTGGTCAATACGCAAATACAAATTTCCACCGTCTGACAGCTTATACATCTTGTCAGGATCAGGTTTGGCTTTTTTGACTTGTAAAGCACTAAGCTTATTGATTCCACGAGTTGCCATAATTCAGACATAAAAAAATGCAGTAAGAAATAATCTTACTGCATTTTTTACTACTTTATAACTACCGATTGGCGTAGTGCGTCACGTATTGTTATATCGTATATTTCCAACTTTAACCTTATAAATCATTAACTTATATAGTGTTAAACAGTGTCAGAAACTTGAATTTGGCGGAAGCGGTGAGATTCGAACTCACGGAGGACTCACACCCTCGTCGGTTTTCAAGACCGGTGCATTAAACCGCTCTGCCACGCTTCCAATGGCGGCTATCATATAAATAAAAATTAGAATTGGCAAATCTTTTATTCAAAATAATCAATCAAATGCTCAAAATAAAATCAAAACAGTAAAAATTTAAGCATTTTTAGATTTTTCATAGCAAATTGAGTTGATATACCACACTTTTTTTCCTAATGGAGTAATGACTTCCACCTCATCATCCACCTCTTTGCTCAATAATGCACGTGCCATTGGAGACTCAATCGAAATATGCTGGGGATGATGATCATAAATTTCATCTATCCCAACAATCCTTAATTTTTTTTGCTCCCCGTCATCATTTTCAATCTCTACCCAAGCTCCAAAATAAACTTTACCCTCTTGTTCAGGCATATAATCGACAATTTTTAATTCTTCTAAACGTTTACCTAAATACCGGACACGACGATCTATTTTTCTGAGTATTTGTTTATTGTATTGATAATCTGCATTTTCTGAACGATCTCCTAAACTTGCAGCCCAATTTACTTTTTTAGTAATTTCTGGGCGTTCGTCATGCCATAGTCTTTTCAACTCGGCAACCAATAAATCATGTCCAGTTCGCGTAATTAAGTTCGATTTCATGGGTTCAAATACGTTAAAACAACATTCTATTTACAAGTTTTTGCATTGTATTCCTTATTTTAGCATGACAACAGTGTATAAATTTTATTCTTTTTCAAATCATGCATTTGTGAGGTATTTCTCATTTTTTTATTGATCAAAATTTGACAATCCTTTTTTCGGCGCTTAATATGCGCCCCTAAGTTGGTTTTGTTTAATTTTTGTACACTTTGTGAATGATGTGTAACACGAACATCATTTCTCCCATTAATCCTATGTCATTTTGAATGGCGTCATGACTTGCCCACCCTTATTGAATTTATCAACTTTTAAAAGTTAAAGCTTTGTTTTGCTGAACTTTTTGGGCATAAATTACCTGTAGCGGAGACAACATGCACAGTAATTCAAGTTCTGGGTCGAGGCCTAGCCTTAACTCTTTATCTTCTAAACTTTCATTTCAAACGATGGTATTAGGAATCGCAATCCTTCCATTTAATAGTTTGAACGCAGAAAAATCACATCAATACAATACAGTTGTAACAACCAATACATTAACTGTAGTTGCTGTTGAAAACCCAACAACTGTATTTAAAGACGGGCAATTTTTGCATGGTTTTGGCTATGATTTAGCACGAAATTATGCCCAGAGTTTAAATGTCAAACTCGATTTTAAAACGGTTCCTGATAATGCAACTGCGTTAAAGTGGATTGCTCAAGGTAAAGCTAATCTTGCGATGACAACTGCAAATTTAGCAACCATTGAAAGTAAACAACTTGTCTCTTTTTCTGCAAGTTGTGGTGATCAAGCTACTTTAAGTAAAAATGGATTAAATCCTCAACTCAATTGGGTACTTAAGCAAGCTGATGATCCGTTAACGCTCACTGCAAGTGGATTTGTTTGTCAAAGCAAACAGCTTGGTATAACCCAACAACTTGCTTCCTTTTATAATCGCAATGTGGTTAAACCTGAAGCATGGTCTACGATTCAAAAAGACCTGAATCAGCGTTTGCCAATTTATAAAGCAAGCTTTAAACAAAGTGCCTCTAAATATAATTTAGATTGGCATTTGCTCGCTGCAATTGGCTATCAAGAGTCTTATCTTAAACCCACATCGGTTTCTCCCACTGGTGTACGCGGTTTGATGATGTTGACCAATAGCACCGCTCAAGCAATGGGTGTAAGCAACCGATCTGATCCAATACAAAGTATTCAAGGTGGTGCGAAATATTTTGATCTGATGCTAGATCAATTTTCGAATGTACCTTATCCAGACCGTAATTGGTATGCTTTGGTCGCTTATAACATGGGACCAGGTGCAGTCAATCAGATTCAAAGCCGAATCAAAAACCAAGGGAAAAACCCAAATCAATGGGTAAATTTATATGATTATTTACAGCGTAACCAAGCGCGAAATGGTCGATATAAACAAGCAGTTCAATACGTGACACGTATTCGAACTTACTTAGAACATTTAAAGACCAACAGTCGTATTGATGTCTAAGTTGAAAATAAAAAAGCTTACCTCTCGGTAAGCTTTTTTATAAGAAAAGGACTTAAGCAGTTTGCTCAAGTACTTTCTTAAATAAATCTTTTTGTTCTTGGCTTGGCTTCGCTGTTTGTAAAGCCATAAGTTGAGACATATCACCTTGTACTTTGATTTTACCAGTCATAAACGCTTGCATCGCAGCAGCCATATCAAACTCTAAGAATACTTTACGTAATGTTTCAGCATCCATGTTTAAAGTTGTTTTAGCGTTTGTAGACAAACCTTTTTGGATTTTACCAGCATCTAAAGCCAATTCGGTATTACCAGCTGCATCTGTTACAACTAAGTTAATCGCTAAATTCGCAAGTGCTGGTGGTAAATTTAAATCACCCGCTTCAGCAGTAAGTTTTTCAACAGTTGCAAACCAATCATCAGTTAAAAATGCAGCCATGATTATTCCTCAAATATATTTGTTCAATTTCTTGTGTCATCTATCCAGATAACATTAAATGAAGCAATTTGCTTGTGCCCTGTTATAGCACGTAATTTTTATTTTAGGCTATGGCTTTTTGTACGAAGAATTCACTTTTTAGCTCTTTTTTATAAAAAAAAAGACACTTAAATAAGTGCCTTTTCAAAAAGTTTTACATTTTATTCAGCAGCAAAACTCAAGTTCACTACATCAAGACGATTTTTCATCTCTTCAGGGTCTTTCATATCAAATTCACGTTGCCCATCTAAGGCTTCGAAATCAAACAATTCACGGTCAGCCAATTGTGAAGGCGATACATTCTGTAAGGCACCAAAGATGCTATGTAAACGTTTTGGATGTTGTTTATCCCATTCACGTAGCATGTCATTAATAATTGCACGTTGTAAGTTTTCTTGTGAACCACATAAGTTACATGGAATGATTGGGAACTTTCGTAGATCAGCATATTTAATAATGTCTTTTTCTTCGACATAGGCTAAAGGACGAATCAATATATTCTTTTTATCTGAAGAAAGAAGTTTTGGTGGCATTGCTTTTAAGCTACCGCCATGAAATAAATTTAAAAAGAAAGTCGCCATAATGTCATCGCGATGATGACCTAATGCAACTTTGGTTGCACCGATTTCTTGTGCGAAGCCATATAACGAACCACGGCGTAGGCGTGAACATACCGCACAGTAGGTTTTACCTTCAGGCGTTAGGCGTTTAGTAATCGTATAAGTGTCTTTTTCAAGAATGTAATATGGAATGTTATTTTCTTCCATATAACGTGGTAAAACATCTTCAGGGAACCCTGGTTGTTTTTGATCAAGATTCACAGCCACAACATCAAAGTTAATCGGCGCGATACGTTTAAACTGCAATAAAATATCAAGCAACGTGTAACTGTCTTTACCACCAGACACACAGACCATGACTTTATCGCCATCTTCGATCATGTTGTAATCACGAATTGCATGCCCTACTTGACGACGAAGCTTTTTCAACAGGCGATAATATGCCGAACTCGTCGGAAGCTCAGGCTTAAAATTAAATCCTTGGTTGGACTCCACTGGCGCGTACATAGACGTGATTTACTCATAAACAAAAATACCGCAAGATTTTATCCGATTCCGAAAAGATGCGCACCTAAAGAATTTTTCAATTTCGTGCAATCGTCATATTTCAGTTTCATACTGGTAAAATTCTGACCAAATTATGTCAAAACGGTCTGGATTGCTTATATTTCAAACTTTTCCACAGTTTTCCACAAAAGCTGTGGATAAAATTGTGGATTTCTTCGCTATTGACAAAGTATTTTTATGTGAGAACAAGGCTTACAATCAAATTGATCATTTTTTAACCAATGATTTTTAATTAATAAAAACAATGCTTTAAATATGTCAAGACTTAGATTTTAAAAAAAATAATTTAATTTTTTTTGCTGAACATTCGCACAAATCGACTTGCTTTTTGTAAGACAGTGGAAATAAAAAAATTGTAGCTAAAGTTTTTTTTATGCTTTTTTTTGTTACACTGCTGTGAAGAACTCATGCTCATCTTTTGTGAATATTATAATGATGGACAAAACAAAATATATTTTCGTCCTTTTTTTGGGGACAATCGGTTTTTTAAATACGACAGTATCTAGTTATGCTGGTCAAACCATTTATCAATTTAAAGATGATAATGGTACAACTTTGCTTACCAATAAAAAGAAAGCTGAATACAATCACCTAAAAGTGATTAAAGCGACCTATTATCCTGATAGCAATATTCACAGCTATAGTAACTGGGGGTCAAGTGAAGCCTCTGTTCTACCAAGTTATAGTCGTAATAAAAATGCTTTTGATCAGATGATCCGTCAAGCAGCGCAACAGCATGGCGTTTCAGAAGGTCTCATTAAAGCCGTTATGCATACTGAGTCAGGTTTTAATATTAATGCGCGATCCCCTGTCGGTGCTCAAGGATTAATGCAACTGATGCCTGCCACTGCACGGCGTTTTAATGTGAGTAATGCTTACGACCCTCAACAAAATATTTTTGGTGGTGCTAGATATCTAAGTTGGTTGTTAAAACGTTTTAATGGTAATACGCAACTTGCAATTGCTGCTTATAATGCTGGTGAAGGCAATATTGATAAATACGGTGGAATACCGCCATTTCGTGAAACACAAGATTACGTCCGTCGTGTCACGAGTCGTTTTCAAAATCTCTATTCATCAGGTCTAAGTTCAACTTCGAGTTCTAATAATGCAAATACTCAAGTGATTGCTCAATCGGCAAATTATACATCTTCAAATTCAGAAGCTGTGTCCGCACCTAAACAATATAGCCGTCAAATTATCACATTGGCCGATGGTACTTTTACAGATGCACCAGGCACATATACCACAGCCAATGCAACTGCATCTGCACGAATCCGAGTAAGTGATTAAACAAAGAAATCACTTATTCTCACATCATGATTTTATTTGTTTTTTTCAAATAAATTAGTCGTTTCCCCCTTCTAAAAACACTTCTATTGTTTTATTAGCTTAATGTATCTACGCTCATTTTTTGCTTGAATTTTTAGGGTTCGCCCTGCATATTAGCGTTATGATTTATAATTTATAAATCAGATCAGTTTTTATTTATAAGAGGATTTTCTCAATGATGCGGATTGGTTTGTTCTTGCTGACCAACCTCGCGGTACTGGTTGTAGCTGGCATTATCTTGTCACTCTTCGGTGTCGGTAGTTACCATGGCGCGGGTGGCTTGAATCTAGGCAACCTTTTAGTCGTCTGTTTTGTCTTTGGTATGGTGGGTTCTTTAATTTCCTTATTCATGTCGAAGTGGATGGCGAAAAAAACCACTGGAACTGAATTAATTGACCCAAATGCTCCTCGTAGTCAAGCAGAAGCTTGGTTACTACAAGAAGTGGCGCAACTTTCTCAACGTGCAGGTATTAAAATGCCTGAAGTTGGTATTTTCCCTTCTTACCAATCAAATGCATTTGCGACAGGTTGGAATAAAAATGATGCTTTAGTCTCTGTTTCGACAGGCTTACTTGAGCGTATGAACAAAGATGAACTTCGTGCTGTACTTGCGCACGAAATCGGTCACGTTGCCAACGGCGACATGGTGACCCTTGCATTGATTCAAGGTGTAGTGAACGCCTTCGTGATGTTCTTTGCACGTATTGCAGGTGACTTTATTGACCGTAATGTTTTCGGTCGTGAAGATGGTGAAGCACCTGGTCTTGCTTATTTTGCTATTACGATTGTACTCGACATCGTATTTGGTATTTTGGCCTCGGCGATTGTAATGTGGTTCTCTCGCCAACGTGAATATCGCGCAGACGAAGCTGGTGCACGTTTAGCAGGCAAACAAGCAATGATTTCTGCTCTACTTCGTTTACAGGCAGAGTCAGAAATGCCAGATCAAATGCCAAAAGAAATGAAAGCATTTGCAATTGCGGAAGGTAAGGAACAAGGCTTTAGCTTAGCGGCTTTATTCCAAACTCACCCAACCATTGAACAACGTGTTGCCGCTTTACAGCAATTAAATGTTCAATAATCAGTATCAGATAAATGATAAAGCCTCCGTTATGGAGGCTTTATTTTTGCTTAAAATCTAGTGTGTTTGAAAAGATTGATAAAACTGCCACAGATAACTAAAACCTGCCCAAACTGCAACAACTAATAAAATTAGTACGGCAATACCCAATAAATCTGGGATATGTAACCAAATCCAACTTACGATCGGATTACGCCAGAAAGCTGAAGTTTTCTGCTTTTGTTCTAGGGATTCATGCAAGAATGGATGCACCACATGAATATCACTGTGCACTTGATATTCCTCACGGATATGGTCATGTACGATTTCCAGTGTCTTGCGACTTGGGCGAATAAATACGTCAAATAAGGTACCGACAATCGGTACAAAACCCACCAACATATCCATAATTGCCAGTTTGACCACACCCTTCAATTTATGCTGTGGTACGCCCACTTCTCTGGCTTTTTTAAAAGCATACAATGTTAAAACAAAACCTGCTATATCGCCCGCAAAGGGAATGGTACTCAATGCAGCATCTGCCCCGACTCCCTGTTTGGTAAAAGGAATCCGAACCAAACTATCCATGGTATTCGCAAATTTTGCTAAATCACGTTCAACAGCGATCGCTTGCTGCTGAGTTAATTTTTTTTGTTCTGTTGGAGCAGTCATTCACTCAACCTAAAAACCATGTTTATGCTTGAGAATAAAGTAGATTTTCCGTTTTGTCGGTACAATTATTATTACCAATCAAAATAAAATCATTGAGGCGATAAATAGATACACCAATACTCCAGTTGCATCACAAATTGAAGTGACCAAGGGTGCCGAAGCACTGGCAGGGTCAAGTCCAGCCTTATTTAAAATAAATGGTAAGCTCATACCAATCAGACAACCCATGAGTACAATTCCCATCATACTCAGCGCCAAAACTAAAGCTACCATCTCATCACCACGGAAATAACCCAGCAATGACACGGCAACCGCCATAGTTCCCCCTAAGCATAAAGCGACCAAGCTTTCCCGTCCGAGCAGATGAAACCAGTCTTTAAATTGCACATCACCTGTCGCTAAAGCACGTACCATCAGTGTTGAAGACTGAGAACCAGCATTGCCTCCACTTCCCACCAATAGTGGTAAAAAGAATACTAAGACAAGATTTTTCGCAATCACATCTTCATAATGAGCAATACCAATCCCTGACAACAAGCTACCAAACACGAGAAATACTAACCAAAACACTCGTTTCTGGTAAAGTTGCAAAATGGGGGCAGACTTGATACTGAGTTTAGAAGATGCATTGACGGCACCGACTTTTAAGAAGTCTTCGGTTGCTTCTTCACTGGCTACATCCATCGCATCATCGTAGGTCACGATTCCGACCATCATCTGTTGATGATCAATAATCGGCAATGCAAGTAAGTCATAACGGGCAATGGTTTTTGCCACCTCATCTTGGTCTGTATCTACATAAGCGGTTAAGACATTGGTCTCCATCAACTCATTGATATTTTGCTCTTCAGGTGCAAGTATCAGTTGCTTTAAAGACAATACGCCCAAAATCTTACGCGCTTCATCCAGTACATAAGCGAAATAGATCATTTCGGTATCAGGTGCTTCTAGGCGTAACATTTTAATCGCATCATTGACCAGCATATTCGGTTTTAAAGTCGCATATTCCGAGCTCATGATTGAGCCTGCCGTTCCCTCTAAATAGGAAGATAGTTGACGTATATCTTCTCGTTCTGCTTGTGCCAAAGCAGGCAACAACGCATTTTGTTGTTCTTGATCCAAGCATTTGAACACGTCCGCACGTTTATCCGAGGACATTTCGCCAATAATTTCAGCCAAAATATTTCTGGGCATGGCTTGGGCAAATTTGACTTGTTCACTGGGAGGAAGATAGGAAAAGACATAAGCGCGATCAGGTAAATGTGTGAGCAGCAATTGACTTTGTTCAGCAGAAAGCTGCGTTAATACATCTGCAATATCTATGGCTTGAAAAGTTTTAATTGATGCAAGTGCAAGATCAATATGATTATTTTTGAGTGCGTCGCTTAATAAATATAAAAAGTTATTGTAGCTCATTTCTGCCTCTTCACTACAAATCATCTGCAATGAAGGGTCAAACGCAGCTTATTTTACTGTCGAATAAGAACCTTCATTCAGATTTTGATGAATATAAAAATGTGTAATTTGGATTAAACTACAACTCTGCGTGTCCATTTAGGGCATTAAACCTAGTTAAACCGTTTATACGGCAGAGCCATACTACAAATATTTTTTTATATTCTCAACTTACACAACAAAAATGAACAATTCATGTCTTAAATGAATTCATGAATAATTCATTTCTATTGCTTGGCTTTCATTATTTTTATTTAAAAATTTCAATTTCTTCTTTAGGTTTAAAGATATTGGCAACAAGTACAAACATAAATGGAATAAATATCAGTACCAACACTGTTCCGAATATCACACCACCTAAAACACTGATACCAATTTCCTGACGGCTTACAGCCCCTGCTCCAAATGCAAAAACCAGTGGAATGACTCCCGCGCCAAATGCAAAAGAAGTCATTAGAATAGGACGCAAACGCAGCCCTGCACCTTGTAGTGCTGCTTGAATGGCATTTTTTCCTTGTGTTTGTGCCATCGCTGCAAATTCAACAATCAAAATTGCATTTTTACAGGATAAGCCAATTGTTGTAAGTAAAGCGATCTGAAAGTAAACATCATTTGGTAAACCAAAAATATGGGCAAAAATAATACTACCGCCAATCCCTAAAGGAATTGCGGTCATCACAGCCATAGGAATACGCAGACTTTCATACAACGCGGCTAAACATAGAAAAATAAATGCAATAGAAATTAAATATAGCCAAATTGCTTGATTAGTCGATTGCTGCTCTTGATAAGAAAGCCCAGTCCATAGTAAACCTAAGCCTTCTTGTTGGCTCACCAACTGTTCAATATCTTTCATGGCTTGGCCTGAAGATTGACCACTGACAACGTTAGCTTGTAATTGCAAAGCACTGTATCCCATATAGCGTTGCACAATGCTTGGTGTTCCTCCCCATGATGTCGTTGAAAATGAACTAAAAGGTACCATTTGATTTTGATTATTGCGTACTGACCAGCTATATAAGTCTTCAGGCTTAGAACGGAATGGTGCATCACCTTGTAAAATAACTTGTTTAATTCGACCACGGTCAATAAAGTCATTCACATATGTCCCACCCCATGCGGTCGACAAAGTACTATTAATTTCATTTAGATTTAAACCATTTGCCATCGCTTGCTTATGGTCAATCTTCACATTCAAAGTAGCTTTACTATCAGTGGATTGTTTATCTAAGTTTTCAAAACTTGAATATTTTTGTCCCAACTGTTGCAGTTGTTTAAAACTTTGATCGAGGAATTGTTCACCTTGCCCATTGATATCCTGAATCCATAAATCCATTCCATCTGTTGCACCTAATCCATTTACAGAAGCAGGCAACGTCACATTAATCTGTGCATCGGGAAATTGGCTAAAATATTTAAGTGCTCTCTTGCGAATAGCTTCAGCAGAGTTTTTCTTCCCAGTACGGTTGTCCCAATGATTTAATGAAACAAAGCCTTGTCCAAGATTTTGCCCCGTTCCAGAATTATTTCGTCCGTAGCGAATAAGCACTAAATTGACATTTGCTTTTTCATTCTGAAGAAAATACTGACGAATTGCCTCACCGACCTCCTGACTTTTTGAAAGTGGTGCACTATCCACTAATTTAAATTGAACACTTAATATCCCTTGGTCTTCTTTTGGTAAAAAACTACTTTGCAGACTGCTATAGAACAAAGCAAATACGGCAATTAATGCAATAAAAATCACAGATACAGAGATTTTATAACGAAGCATGGTTTGCACTAGAGATAAATACTTATTTTTAAGTGTGTCTATCCCGTTATTGAACCGAATCGCCCATGACTTAGGTTGATGGTTTGGCTTTAAAATCAGAGCACATAAAGCAGGTGTAAGTACCAAGGCGACCACTAAAGATAAGACCATCGCAGCAACCAAAGTGATTGAAAACTGACGATAGATAACCCCAATTGAACCAGCAAAGAAAGACATTGGAATAAAAACGGCTGTTAACACCATGGTAATTCCAATCAATGCACCGCTAATTTCTTGCATAGATTCAACGGCTGCTTGTTTGGGTGACAAATGCTGCTCGTGCATAAGCCGTTCAACATTTTCCACCACAACAATTGCATCATCAACCAACAAACCAATCGCAAGCACCAATGCAAAGAGAGTTAAGGTATTAATACTAAATCCAAGTAATTCAAGTACAGCAAAAGTCCCTAAAATCACGATCGGTACAGTAATACTTGGAATAAGCGTCGCACGCCAACTTTGAAGAAAAAGAAACATGACTAAAATAACTAAACCAATTGCTTCGACAAGTGTTTTAATCACCTCTTTAATAGACTCTTGCACAAAGGGAGTATTATCTCTTGGATAAACAATCTTATAACCTGTTGGAAGCTTACTAGAGAGTTCATCTAAAGTCTGATGAATAAGTTTAGATGTTTGAATTGCGTTGGCACCAGAAGATAAAGAAATGCCAAGACCTGCGGCTGGATAACCATTGATCGTATTAAATGATTGATAATTTTCTGCCCCTAATTCAATACGAGCAATATCTTTTAATTGCACAAAACTTCCAGATACATCTGATTTCACAATAATTTGTTCAAAGTCTTGAATCGTCTTTAAACGAGAACCTGCTGTTACTTTTGCATTCAAGTATTGACCTTGAACAACAGGCAAATCGCCGATCGCACCTGCTGCAACCTGTGTATTTTGAGTGGTAATCGCGGCAACGACATCATTTGGAATTAAATTATATTGAGTCAATTTATTTGGATCTAGCCAGATTCGCATTGCATACTGCGATCCAAAAACATCTGTTTCACCGACGCCATCAATCCGATTTAAATTATCAAGGACATGCGTAGATAGATAATCAGACAACGCAATATTATTTGCTTGCCCTGTACTGTCATACAGTCCAATTACCATAAAGGTATCACCCAAGGACTTAGTGACATTAACTCCCTGCCGTTGTACCGCATCTGGGAGACGGCGTATCACGCCACTAATTTTATTTTGTACTTGAACCTGTGCTGTATCGGGATTTGTGCCATTTTCAAAACTAATCGTAATACGGCTACGACCAGCTGCATCGCTGGTTGAACTAAAGTAAAGTAAATGGTCGAGACCTTGGATTTGCTGCTCTAAAACTTGAGTTACACTTTGTTCAACTGTTTTAGCATCAGCGCCACTATAGTTGGTCGATACTGTAATTTTCGGTGGGGCAATATCAGGATAACGTTCAACTGGCAAATTCAGAATTGCGAGTATTCCTAATGCCATAACAATAATGGCAAGCACACCTGCGAAAATTGGACGCTCAATAAAAAATTTAGATAGCATGGCTGCTCATTCCATCGTGGAAACAGTCAATTTTTTCAAAAAGATAGGAAAATAGAGGCACTTTCAGTCTACGATCATTACCGAGCCTTCAAGGAAACACCATCCTTATTAACATATCATTGCAAAAAGCGAAAATTACGGAGAAATAATGGATTTTTTATTGATCATCAGCATATCTCATCGAAAACAAATAAGGTCAAAAATTTAATTTACTATCCAATCAAATACTTCTTAATTTTAGATTGACACTCCACTCACTTAAACCGATAGTAGCACGCTCCCTGTTGCTCCCTTATTTTTCTAGGCATATATGAAGGCCAGTTTTAAACATTTTAATATTCTGCTCCTAATTCTATTGCCCGCATTAATTACTGGGGGATTACTTAGTATTGCTGGTAATTTATCTGATGGTTTAAGACTGGGATTCCTTTCTTTGCCAGGTGTAGGTTTAATTTGGCTTGCCATTAAAACACAAAAAAAATATTGGTATGGACTTACTGTTTTATGGTGGTTTGCGACTTGGCTTGATGTACTATTACGTTCGAGTACGTGGTTTTTATTTAATAGTGATAATGAAGCCTATTTTATTATTGAAGCAATTGCTAATACCAGTCAGCAGGAAACGTGGGAATTCATACAACTACACTTAAGCACAATCTTAAGTGTGATTTTTAGCCTACTTTGCTTGCTAATTATTTACAGTATTTCTACTTTCAAAGTTATTAAAGCTCACCATCTTGATCAGATGTGGCAGAGTCGAATTTATCGTAGTTGTATCGTTTTACTTGTTCTATTAACAATAACAAGTTATTTAATGAAGCCTTCACGTAAAGTTCATCCCATCATTTTTTGGTCAGACTATCAAACAAAACTTCAGGATTTTAAAAATAGAATTAAACAACATCAAAATGTACACAGACAATGGGACATCAGTGCAAAGCAAAATTTAACTCTAACAAAAAAACAGGATGAGAAACAAACACATGTGTTAATTCTCTCAGAGAGTTTAACAAGTTTAAATTTAGGTGTTTGTGGTTATCAACGCGAGACGACTCCAGAATTAGCAAAAAAACTTGATGAGTTAAAAATCTTTTGTAATGCATTTTCACCGTCACCTTCAACGATTAATGCGCTACGTGTTTTATTGACTGAAAGTCCTGCATCTGCGCATGATCAATATTCTTCAGAAAGCGTTTTAGCTTACGCTCGAGCAGCAGGCTATAAAATTTATTGGTTAAGCAATCAAGATGATAGTTATTTATCTTCATTATTTGGTTCTTATGCAGATACGGCTGTTTATAAAAATACACGATCAGGAAGAAGTAGTAATTCATTAGATGAAAAGCTTATTCCCGTTTATCAACAAGCTCTTGCAGATCCAGATCCTAAAAAACTGATTATTCTTCATTTGATTGGCGCACATCCAAATTACCAAGAACGTTACCCATTAGCGTTTAATAAATTTACTGGAGACAGTAATGATGCTGTCGAACTCGACCTCAAAAATCGCAATATTGATCCTTGGGTTCGTTCACTACGCAATGATTATGATAATGCAGTATTATATGAAGACTCGTTGCTTGCCAGATTTTTAGATGATCTAAAGGCTGATAATAATTCTGACTTTAGATCTTTTATGGTCGTTTCAGATCACGGAAATGAAGTTGGTCATGAGATTGACTATGCTGGTCACAGCCCGAATACAAAAGCGGGATACCAAGTTCCTGTGATTATGTGGCATGACAATATACAAGTCACGGGTGTCAATAAAGACAAAATACTCAATACAGCTGAACTCGATAACAACTTAATGCATATCATGGGTCTTAAAAATAAAACTGCTTCACCACAATCTTATTGGTTAGATCGTGATTATCGTTTTACGCCTGAAGTAAATTGGCCTTATTGGAAACAGAAGTCATAATCTCCCTCCATACCCCGCTTTATCAAAGCCTGAAATGAGATATTGAATTTCAAACATTCAGTTAAAAAATTTCATTATTTTCATAAAATTATCATCTGATTGTCATCCATTTGATAAATTAAAACGACAAGATCAATGCTTTAAGAAAAACTAATGAGTTAAATTATGTTCAAAAAAGCATTAGTCTGTGTCAGCTTGATCGGTCTGACAGCTTGCCATGATGACAACAAAGATCAACACAGCACGGCGCAACCTGAACTTCAATTACCACAAGTGATTGGACATCGTGGCGCAAGCGCACTTCGACCAGAACATACACTTGTATCCTATCAAAAAGCCATTGATGATGGTGCTGATTTTATTGAACCAGATTTGGTATCAATCACCATGAAAATGAGATCAGCGGCACAACCAATGTTGCAACGCTTCCTCAATTTGCAGACCGTAAAAGAACTAAAATCATTGATGGTGTGAGTTTAACAGGTTGGTTTACTGAAGATTTTACTTTGGCCGAGCTAAAACAGCTCAAAGCACGTGAGCGTATTCCCCAGTATCGTGCTGCCAATACACAATATAATGATCAATTTGAAATCCCGACACTTGATGAAATCATTGATTTAGCTGCAAAGCATTATCAAAAAACGGGAAAAATTATTGGTCTTTATCCAGAAACCAAACACCCGACCTATTTCCAAAAACAGAATTTGGCAATGGAAGATACTTTGTTAAAAACCTTATCCAAATACCAATATAGTCGCGATATTGCGCCTATTTATTTACAATCTTTTGAAGTTGGCAATTTAAAATATTTAAAAAACCAACTCGATTTACACAAGAGTGTTAAGCATGCACAATTAATTCAGCTCTATGATTCGCCTGAAGCAAGACCAGCAGATTATGTTGCACAAAACAATCCTAAAACCTATGCAGATCTGGCAACGGCACAAGGTCTCAAAGATGTTTCGACCTACGCTAATGGTGTGGGTCCATGGAAAGTCTATGTCTTTAAAGATGCCGCAATGACACAGACCACCTCTTTTATTGCGGATGCCCATAAAGCCAATTTAAAAGTACATCCTTATACCTTCCGTCCAGAAAACAACTTTCTACCAGACAGCTTAAAATGTAGTAAGGATACGTCAAAAGCAGCAGAGCGTTGTGAGGCAGGTTCAATTAAGGAAATACAGCTTTACTTCAAGGCTGGCGTAGATGGTGTATTTACTGATGATCCTGCATTAGGTCGTCAGGCAGTGCAAAGTTATCAAGCAACTAAATAAGTCAAAGTAGTGAATAAGGGCAGTTCTACTGCTCTTATTTTTAAGAAAGAGTGAGTTGCTTGTGTTTGACTTGTTCCCATTGCCACCAACCATATGCAGCCAACAACACAAAAGCAGCATACAATCCTGCGGTTAAAAATAATTCTTTATAAATAAACATACCTACATAGACAATATCGACAAATACCCAAAGTACCCAAGTTGCAATATGTTTACGACTCGTCCAATAGGTTGCCAATAAACTAAAAGCAGCAAGTTGGGCATCTAATAACGGTACAGCAGCATCGGTAAAATGTTTAAGCGTTAAACCAAACAATAATCCACCTATTGTTGCCAAACACATTTGCATCAGTACTGTTTTGACAGCAATTGGTTCGATCCGAATCTCATGGTCTTGGCGTTTACCTTTCAGCCAATAATAAAAACCATAGAAATTAATCAGCATAAATAAGAATTGTAAAATCGTCTCACCGTATAATTTAAAGGTGAAAAAAAGGTAAGCATATAAAATAAATGCCAAAAAATTAAACCACCAACACCACATATTCCGTTTTATCGTAAGCGCAACACCGAGCACACTAATAATAACGGCAATAATTTCTAAAGAAGACAAGAGTAAACAACTTTGAAAAACTGAATCACATCATTATCAAAAGATTCTTTATTTAAGCAACAAAAAAATTCTAACATCATTTTAGATTGAAATTATTTTTCAGATAACGACTACTTTTCGCTCAAGCCTTATGCTATAAAAATGAAAAGTTTTTTTAATTTTTTAATATGCTTCTCAACACAGTTTCCAAAATGCGTCTTATTGATATCTCACATTGTATTCCCGCCAATGCAATGTGGCGACGCGTCTGCATTTTTATGCGAGGGGACTTTGCACAGCTTCATCCGATGATCATTTAAACATCTCATCATTTGAAAAATAAAGGTCGCCTCAATCGCGACCTTTTTTATTGCCTTCATTTTTTTAATCACTCAAATACAGTATTGCTATCAAACTAAACAGGAGCATTTTCATGACACAGTTTCAACAAAAGAACTTTATACAAACGACACAGATTCAACCGACTGTAGCACCCAATGCCCCTCGCCTAGCTACAGTCGGTCAATTTATTGCAGTTGTGCTGATTTGGTCTTTTACTCCATTGGCGGCTGTCTGGACAGTACATGAAATTCATTGGGCGTGGGGCTTATTCATTCGATTCACTCTCGCCATTCCTCTTGCCCTAATTTGTCTTTTTTATTTTCGACTTAGACTCATTCTAAACTTTAAAGCCATGATGAGTTATGCCGCTGGCGCGCTTGGTTTATTTGGATCAATGGCATTCTGTTATATGGGAGCAACTAAGGTTTCATCTGGAATGATCTCGATTATTTATGGAACAGCACCTTTATGGTCAGGCCTGATTGCAGTTTTTATTTTAAAACGTGAGCATTTTTTTCAGCGTCAATGGTATGGATTATTGCTTGCCATTTTGGGGCTATCACTCACACTCGGTGTTGGCTCTAAGCAAATTAATATGGACCTCGTTGGTGTACTGTATGAAATTATTGCTGTGCTACTCTATGTAGTGTCAATGTTTCTCGTGGCTAAAATTGGTGCTTCGATTCATCCTATTATTCAAACGACAGGGTCAACAATTGTTTCATGGTTCGGCTATTTATGTTTATTACCATTCTTTATGGCTCAAATACCAGTGCAGTTGCCAAGTTTACAGGTGAGCCTTGCTTTGCTTTACAGCGCCGTTTTTTCATCAGTATTAGCTATGATTTTTTACTTTAATCTTATTCAAAAACTTAACCCAACGACAGTGATGCTGATTACGATTATGACGCCTGTATTAGCAAGTTTTTGGGGTATATTTTTCAATCATGAGCCGCTTAGCTCACATTTGATTTTAGGATTAATCTTTTTATGTGTGGGATTGTTCTTATATGCTTATCGCTCAAGCCCACATCGAATTAAATAGTATAAAACTGATAGGTCAATAAAATGACCTATCCTTTATAGTCTCAATCCGTTTCACACAGTAAACTACACACCATCCAATTAGAATTTCCCACAGATTTGCTCAAGGATGAAAGAATCTATGCGTTCAAATATTTTATGGCTTTGCTTTGGCATTTTTTTGCTATTACAAGGTTGTGTCAATGCGACAATTCAACCTCAAAAAATTCAATCGCAACCAACAGAATTAAAACAACGTTATTTTCAAGCAAAAACAATCGCATCAGATGGAACAATCATTGCCTTTACAGTGTATCAACCTCATTTAAAAATAGGACAAACAGCTCCTTTGCTGTTACATACCCATGGTTTTGGTTTATCTCGAATGAAAAGACCAGAATTAAGCTTATATGGTTTTTTACTTCCGACAGGTCAAGTAGCCAAAACAGCGTGGAAAAATGGCTATTGGGTAATCAGCTATGATCAACGTGGTCATGGAAATAGTCAGGGTAAAATTCGCTTAACCGATCCTGAAAAAGAAGCTCAAGATGTCATCAGCATCATGAACTGGGCTGAAAAAAATTTGCCGCAACTCGCACAAAACAAAAATGGGGTTCGTACGGGCATGATTGGCGAATCTTATGCTGGAGGTGTGCAATATATTGCTTCCGCTTTAGATCCTCGCTTACAAGCAATTGTACCTATCACAACTTGGTATGACATCGTCGAAAGTCTTGTGCCTAATGGTGTCCCTAAAGGTGACTGGCTAAGTTTCTTGAATTTGATTGGCGATTGGTGGAATTGGAACAAATTTGATCTGCAACTTAAACAAGCGTATCAAGATACCCAACAAGGTCAGTTGAAACAATCAACTTATGATTTTCTAAAGACACATCAAGCAAGTTGGTTTTGCGAAACTGCACAAGCCCCTCAAGCGGATGCTCTCATCATTCAAGGGTTTAGAGATGTTTTATTTCCTTTTAACCAAGGTGTAAAGGCAGCTCAATGTATTCACAAAGCGCAGCATGAAGTGCATTTAATCGGTGTACAAGGTGGACATTTACAACCATTTGCACAGCATTCTCCATTGGGTGATACTCCTTTTTGGTATATTGGTAAATCTGTCACCTGTGGAAATCAAAAAAAATATAAATTACAAGATACGATCATGGGATGGTTTGATCAAAAACTCAAAGACCAAACCGCAACAATTGATTTACCAGAATTATGCGTCGACAAAAGTCCGGTCTATAAGTTCAAAGATTTGGATGCAAAAACACAATACACGTTAAATAAAACTTGGATCGAACCTCAGAATTCGCAAGCTGTGTTTGTTCCGATCCATACGATAACTGAATTGACACATATCACAGGTACACCACAACTTACTTTAAAGATCGAAACGCCAAAAAATAAAGTAGAACCAACACTATTTATTTCTATGGCCATTAAATCTGGAAAAACGGGTAAATATGCTATTTTAAATGATCAAACAACAGCATTAAATCCAAGCAAAAAACATACTTTTGACCAAGTTATTTCTAATAAAGATTCAGCATCGAAAGAAAATCAAGCTATTGAATTACCTAGTATTAATGGACGTTTAAACAAAGGCGATACTTTAGGCTTACTGATTCAGACCGAAAGTATTTATTATCAAAAAATTAAACAACCTAAAATTGAAGCATGGATTTCAGGTCAAATTACTTTACCTAAATTTTGGAGTGATATTTCAAATAAGGAATGATTATAATTTCTAAATATCGAGAGTGAATTTTACCACTCTCGATTTGCAATCAATTGTTCCATTTCAATCTCAAAATAACCTGCTTCTTGCACAATCATCATCATAGCTTCAGCAATATAATCCGCAGCCGTATCATCTAAACTTGAATCTAGGTCTTCAAACTGGGGTTTCATCTCATTAATTGCGATCATTGTATGATGAGCAAAATGATATATTTCTGCTTCAGTTAAACCTGAACGACTCACCTTTTTGGAAAAGTATTTAATCTGTTGTTTAACTTCGGCAACGAGAATATCAGGATAATATTCATCATCAAACATGGGGAGAAGGAGATCTTCAAACATAAATAAAATAATATGCCAATAAAACGCCATGCTTATAACATAATCTCATACAAATCACGATATTTAGACATAAAAAAAGCGATCTTTCCGACCGCTTTTTAAAAAGATAATTTAGTCTTTTTTAGCGCTTAAACTTTTTGCGATCTTGGCAAGCTCTATAAATTCCTCACGCATTTGGTAAGAATCTGGTTTTGCAGATTGCTGGGCTAACTGAATAATTTGATCCCACCCCATAGCAGCATTGTATTGCCCGCCTTTTAGCTGCTGGGCATAGGAAGCCACTGCAATGGCAAAACGAGTATCACTATTGGCCTGAGCAAGGGACTTACTTTCAGCTTTTACAGCTTGGTTTAAAAGAATGCTCTTCTCTTGATTTGGTAATTTATAGCGCAAATTTACAAACGCATATTCAGATTTTTTTGTTGTATCTGTTTTTGTCGATGCCTGATAACGTGAATCATTGAGCCAGCCTTGTTGTCCAACTGGAACGATTTCATAAATTGCTGTTACGTTATGCCCTGCTCCAATATCTCCTGCATCGACTTTATCATTATTAAAATCTTCCTGTTTTAGCATCCGATTTTCATACCCCACCAAACGATATTCCTTCACCGTCGCGGGGTTAAATTCAACCTGAATTTTGACATCCTGAGCAACCGTTGCAAGTGTCGATGAAAGCTGTCGTTCTACGACTTTTTTTGCTTCATTTTTATTATCGATATAGCTGTAATTTCCATCACCTGCATCCGCCAATTGTTCCATGAGCTGTTCATTGTAGTTTCCAGTACCAAAACCTAATGTTGTGAGGGAAATACCACTTTTACGTTTCTCAGCGACCATGCCTTTTAAAGTGCTAAAGTCAGTAATACCAACATTAAAATCACCATCTGTCGCCAGTAAAATGCGGTTAATACCATTTTTCACAAAGGCTTTTTCTGCTTGCTTATAAGCCAGTTGAATCGCTTGTTCTCCTGCCGTTGCACCACTTGCTTGTAATGTATTAATCACTGCTAGAATCTTATCTTTTTCATTACCAGCTGTCGGTTCTAATACCAGTTTTTCGCCACTCGCATAAGTAATGATGGTGACTTTATCTTGAGGTCGGAGTTGCTCCGTGAGTAAACGCAAAGTTTGTTTAACTAATGGAAGTTTATCTACAGCATCCATACTGCCTGAAACATCAACCAAGAATACCAAATTGGCAGGTGGCAATTGTTTGGTGCTTAAATCTTTAGCTTGAATCCCAATTTTGATCAGCTTGGCATTTTCTTTCCACGGCGAGTCGACAGTTTCAGTACTGATTGAAAATGGATGTACATTATTTGGCTGCGGATACTGATAATCAAAATAATTAATCATCTCCTCTGCACGAACGGCGTCAACAGGTGGTAAACGTCCATCATTCAAAAAACGACGTGTATTGGTATAACTACCTGTATCTACATCAATACTAAAGGTTGAAATAGCTTGATCGGCAACTCGATGAACGGGATTAACATCATTCTTTTGGTATTTTTCAGTATCTTGTTCTAAACGCGATCTTTCCATTGTTGGCATCGCCGCAATGTATGATGCTGGTGCGATCATTTTCTGCGTGCTATTAATAAATGATGTTAGCGGTGCAGGCACGGGCATTCCGGTCTCAACAGCAACATGTGCTTGTTGTTTGACTGGATTACTGCACGCCATAATCATACAACTGAGCAAACTCAATGTAAGTATTTTTGTTAATTGATGCATTATTCAATTCCCCAATTTTATTTTGTCTTTTCAAATAAAGTAGATATATGCAGAATTGTATGAAAAAAAAGATAGATACATCGTGTTCGAATGTATCTATCTAAAAATTATTTATTTTCGATCTAAATTAAGTTTCTAATCAATTGCATAATTAATAGTGACGACCACACGGGCAATTTTATTAATAGTCGCTTTATCATAAGCACCCCCATAATCACTATCATCATCCGAACCACTTTCAGGCAGAATATAGAATGCACCTTGACTAGCTGAACGCATCATCCCCACATGAACATTACCAACTTTAGCAAACTCATTGGCACGGCTATACGCATTCTTGGTTGCATTGGCAATCAAGGACATTTTTATTTCTTCTAAATTCGAAACGAGATATTCAGGTTTCTGTTCAATGGCGATGCCCTTTTCATCCAAGACATAAGCATCTTTAGCCGCTTGTTCAATCTTCTTGATATCACGACTGTTGATCACTAAAGATTGTAATGCCATATAGCCTTTAAACTCACGATTGATCCGCCCTTCCCCCATATTCACTTCTTCATAATAGGGCTGAGAACTTTTATTTCCGAATTGCATATTTTCGGCTTTGAATCCGTGTTCAACAAAAAAACTTTGTAGTTCCTTCATTTGTTGATCGAGTAATTGATAAGCTTCTGGGATCGTTGCTGAAGTGTGGTTGGTTTGTAAGTTGATTTCCCAACGTGCTGAATCTGCTTGAATCGGTTTCTCAGCTAAACCTTTGACTGTAATTGAATTTTTGGTGCTATTAAACTGTTTAAGTGCATAGCCCATCACAGCAGCAGAAACAATAAAACCGAGGCTCAAAATAAGGGCAAACACCCATAAACTTTTATATGTTATTGTTTTATTTTCCATTTTTTAATATCACTCAATTTAATTATACATTTGTTATATTTAATCTGATTCAACAAGTCAATAGAGCCATTAGGCCCTATTGAGGTATACAAGTTTAATGATTTTGCATCATATTCCAGACTTTAATCGCATCGCTTGTGGCTTTAACATCATGCGCTCGTACAATACTAGCCCCCTGCTGAATACTCAACAAATGCCCTATTACACTCCCAACGGCACGTTCCTGCGCAGGTACACCATTTAGAGCTTCTCCAATAAAACGCTTACGCGATAGACCTGATAAAATTGGATACCCCATTCGATTGAGCTTCCAAAACTCATTCAGCAATTGAAAATTTTGCTGCGCATTTTTAGCAAAGCCAAAACCTGGGTCAATAATGATATTTTCGGGTTTAACACCAATCGCAAGAGCTTGATCTAAACGTTGTTGTAATTCTTGAATCACATCTTCAGTTACATCTTGATATTGATCGAGCTGATTCATATTGGTCGGTTCTCCACGCATATGCATCAGCACCACAGGAATATTCAACTCAGCAGCGGTTTCCAAAGCCTGTGGACGTGTTAATGCACGAACATCGTTCCAGATATGCGCACCGGCTTGTACCGCAGCACGCATCACTTCTGGCTGACTAGTATCAATCGAAATGATTACATCATAATTGGATAATGCTTCCACCACAGGAATCACTCGACGGAGTTCTTCTTTTAGCGCTACAGGTGATGCATTTGGACGTGTAGACTCTCCACCAATATCAATAATCTTTGCCCCATCTTCAATCATTTGTAAGGCATGTTGAACCGCCTGATCTTTTTGATGGTGCTGTCCGCCATCACTAAATGAGTCAGGTGTTACATTAAGAATACCCATAATCTGTGGCTGGGATAAATCCAATGTAAAATGACCACATTGTAACTGACACGGTGGTAATGGCATCAACTGCATCAAGCTTCTCCATTTCTAATAACGTATATTTTAGCAATGATCAGTTGATCTAGGTGTTCCTTTATTTTCAATCTTTTTTTGTCTGCTCAATTTTTCATTATAAATTTTCAAAAATGACAAAAAATTCATCCAAAAATTGATAATCCATATCAAGAATGAGTTTGTAATAACCCAGTTTTTTTCCCTGAAAAATATCAAGTTTGCAAATAAATATAGATTGAGAATAATTCTTGTCTACTTCTTGTAAAATAAATTCTGTCTGAAATTGAAGTAAATCAAAATCACATCATATATCTGAATCATTCAAAGTATTTTTCTAAAACATTCTATCTAAATATCTATAAACTAAATTTTCAACCTTCAAAAATAATCCTGATAATCTTTCAACTCTGGACATTTTAATTCACTCTTTTTATTCGGCCATAAAAAAGAGCCGCTCTTGAGCAGCTCTTTTTTGAATTCAATGATTAGCCCATTGCTGGTAATGGTGGTGGTGTAGATGGACCATCTTTTGGTGGTTCAAATGCAGCCACTGGATTTTCAGCAATATAAACTTTAGGTGGTTGTGGTTCACGGCCTTCCATAATGTCACGGATTTGGTCGCGATCAATGGTTTCCCATTCCATCAACGCTTTCACCATTGCATGTGCGATATCCTTATTATTTTCCAAGATATCACGAGCAACTTTATATTGTTCATCCAAGATACGACGTACTTCTTCATCAACTTTTTGCTGAGTTGCTTCTGAAATTGTACGGCTACCCACATTACCAAAGAAACCATTTTGGTTTTCATCTTCGTAAACCATTACACCAAGGGCATCAGACATACCATATTTAGTCACCATTGCACGCGCCATTTTAGTTGCACGTTCAAAGTCGTTTGATGCACCTGTCGACATTTGGTTAATGAACACTTCTTCAGCAATACGACCACCAAATAAGATTGAAAGCTCATTCAACATCTTATCTTTGTAATGGCTGGTTTGATCTTGTTCAGGCAACTGCCAAGTTACACCCAATGCCCAACCACGTGGCATGATTGTTACTTTATGAACTGGATCTGTACCCGGTAAAATTTCAGCAACAATTGCATGTCCAGCTTCATGGTAAGCAGTCGCACGACGTTCTTCTTCACGAATAACCATCGATCTACGTTCTGGGCCCATGTAAATCTTGTCTTTTGCATCTTCAAAGTCATGCATATCGACCGTGTTTTTATTACGGCGAGCAGCAAACAACGCAGCTTCGTTGACTAAGTTCGCAAGTTGAGCACCTGAGAATCCTGGAGTACCACGTGCTAGAACTTTAACATCCACACCTGTAACAGATGGAAGTTTCTTCAAATGAACATTTAAGATTTGCTCACGACCACGGATGTCAGGTAAACCAACCATCACTTGGCGGTCAAAACGGCCTGGACGAAGTAATGCTTTATCTAGCACATCAACACGGTTGGTTGCTGCAATGACAATCACACCCTCATTACCTTCAAAACCATCCATCTCAACAAGCATTTGGTTCAAGGTTTGTTCACGCTCATCATGACCACCTCCTGTACCAGAACCACGATGGCGACCAACAGCATCAATCTCATCGATGAAAATGATACATGGTGCATGACGTTTCGCTTGTTCAAACATGTCACGAACACGTGAAGCGCCGACACCAACAAACATTTCAACGAAGTCAGAGCCTGAGATACTAAAGAATGGAACTTTAGCTTCACCAGCGATTGCTTTGGCCAATAATGTTTTACCAGTACCTGGAGGACCAACCATCAATACACCACGAGGAATGGTTGCACCAAGACGTTTGAACTTAGAAGGATCTTTCAAGAAGTCAACGATTTCAACTACTTCTTGCTTGGCTTCATCACAACCTGCAACATCAGTAAACGTAATCTTAATCTGATCTTCAGATAACATTTTCGCTTTTGACTTACCAAAACTCATTGGGCTGTTTTTGCCACCAGCGCCCCCACCCATATTACGCATAAAGAACATGAATAATAAGATGATCAGTAATACAGGGAAGCTTGCAATGAGAAGTTGCATCAAAATGCCTTGACGTTGTGGCGCAGTACCTTCAACGACTACATTCTGTTTATTCAAGCTTGGAAGCAATTCAGTGTCTTCTACTTGTGGACGAACCGTTTCAAAAGAAGAACCATTGGTTTTTTCACCACTAATGTTTAAACCGTCAATTGTGACTTGTTTAATTTGCCCAGCATTCACCGCCGCAACGAAATCAGAATATTTCATCGCTGCAGGCTTATTGCGGTCACTGACGTTGCTAAAAATCAAAATCAGAACACCGAGTATGATGAGCCACAATACGGCATTCTTGAAGTAATCGCTCAAGGCTTTATTCCCATATCAATCTAATTTGATCATACCTAATCTTGGCTGACCTTCACAAAAACAGCAATGAATTTGCGTTGCAAAAAACTTAAAAGGTACAAAATGCACAATTTTTAACAACTTGGCAAGTACACTTTTATTGCAATGCCTTTTTACGACCTTGACCAATCAAAAAAACTTCTTTTGATCGAGCACGAGATGCCGCAGGTTTGGCTGTTTTTAATACATCAAAACTATCGACAACTTGTTTTCTGAACTCATCAAATCCAGAGCCTTGGAACACCTTAACAATAAACTGTCCATTTGGGCCTAAAACTTTTTGAGCAAAATCCAATGCCAACTCACATAAGTAAATCTGGCGTGGTTGATCGACAGCCCTATTACCTGATGTATTGGGGGCCATATCTGAAATTACAACGTCTACTTGACGTCCATTTAAAATATTTAACAATTTTTCGAAAACTTCTTCTTCTCGGAAGTCGCCTTGCAAAAATGTCACATCTGGAAGAGCGTCCATTGCGAGAATATCTGAAGCAATCACTAAACCATTTGCGCCGACTAATTTACCTGCAATTTGTGACCAACTGCCTGGTGCTGCACCAAGATCGACAACGGTCATACCCGGCTTGATCATTTTATATTTTTCTTGGATTTCAAGTAATTTATACGCTGCACGTGCGCGATAACCTTCCTTCTGTGCTTTCTTTACAAAAGGGTCATCTAAGTGCTCTCTCATCCATGCACGACTGCTTTTAGACAATTTTTGATTGGTAATGCGTGTCGCCATAACTCACTAAATTTCAAAAAACTTCTGATTGGTCATTGTACGTGAAAATTACTCCCATTACAGTACGGATGTAGTTCATTCACACGAACTTTTACAGATTTTTTCCGATTGTAATGATTGGCTATTTGCCTAATTTTCACATATTTGTTTCAAGTGCCTGTCTGCTAAATCTATCTTAGAAACGGGATGCAAGCTATACTAGGTCGTTTTCCCAATCAGGTATTTTTAATGGCGGCTTTATCTATCCATGAACGTAAGCGTTTACGTCAAATTGGCCACGCACTTAATCCAGTTGTAATGATTGGTGGCCAAGGTCTTACAGAAAACGTCATTGAAGAAACTCATCGCGCACTAAATGATCATGAACTCATTAAAGTGAAAATTGCAGGTGAAGATCGTGATGCACGTGCAGCAGTGATTGATGCCATTGTTGAAGCAACAGGTGCGGAATCTGTACAGAAAATTGGTAAAATTGTTTTGCTTTATAAAAAAGCAGCAAAGCAAAACCAACACCTGTCTAATTTAGTTCGTTTTGCTCACTTAAGTAACAAGTAATCAAAATGGCAAGTTATGAACTTTCTGCTTTCGATCGCTTTAATGCTATTACTGTCGTTGGAGCAATTGAGCAACAAACACCAGCGACATTAAATGTTGGTTTTTGGGTTCGTGATCCCAATCAGTTTCTGATTTACCCAGATCAAGTCAAGGCTCATCCTCGCCAAGACTTTTTATGGGAACAGACTTGTTTTGAGATTTTTATTGGTGTGAAAGATGAAGATTTTTATCGTGAAATCAATCTTTCTCCTTCTCAAGCTTGGCAAACCTATCAATTTGAAGAATATCGTTTCCCTGAGGATATGCCGCCCGTTGCTGCATATGACATTGAGTTAAATCATTTACAACGCACACATTATGGTTTAAATGTCAGTCTAGATTTATCTAAATTTATGCAACAGAATAAATTGAAATGGTCTGACTTATATTTAGGTTTAAGTGCGGTTTTTAATACCACTCAAGGTAATCACTATTTTGCAATGCAACATAGTAGCCCACAAGCCGACTTTCATAATAAACGCGATTGGTTACATCAATTCTAAAAAATAAAAAAAGCGAGAATGATCTCGCTTTTTTTATTTAAATACTTGTTAGCTAGCGCGAACTTTATTCCAAGCTTCTACTGCTTGCTCTTTAGTGCGCTTAAAACTACCGACCAAAGTATCTTTATGCTTCACTGAAATTTGACTTATATCATCTTTCAACTCTTTGCTGACCTTCGTTAAGTCTTCAATTAAAGCATTTAACTCAGTTTTTAATGCATTCGTTAATTCAACTAAATTGCCTTGTGATGAATTCAATTGAGTTTTAATAACATCAATACGCTGCAAGATATCTTGCTTAATTTGTGCAAGCTGATTCTGGATATTTTGGTTAAGTTCTTTCGCTTCCGCCTCAATTTTTTCTTGAGTTTCAGCTAATACTTCTTTCACTTGCTCTTGAGTCTCAGCAATCACTTCTTTCGCTTGTTCCTGAGTCTCAGCAATCACTTCTTTCGCCTTCGCTGTTTTTTCAGCTACAACTTCTTTCGCTTTTGCAGTTTTCTCAGCAACCACATCTTTCACTTCTGCCGTCTTTTCAGCTACAGCTTCTTTGACTTCAGCGGTTTTCTCTGCAACAACCTCTTTTGCTTTCGCTGTTTTTTCAACCACAACTTCTTTAACTTCTTCAGTTGCTGGTGTAGTTTGATTATCAGCCATTGTGTTTCCCCTCTATATTGTTTGTTGATTTTTTGGCTAAATATAAGATAAAACGCTTTACTTTTAGACTATGAAAAAATTGTTAGACAATTTGCATAATATCTCATGATATAGATAGAAGAATGATTGATTTGGCAATAGACATAACAACAGTCCAACTTATAAAAGAAAAACTACAATTACTCGCTTTAGCCAATAAAACAGATAGACTTTTGAACTACTCATGCGTATAATGCGCTGTTAAGTTACAAGCGAGCAGACTGGAAGGAGGGGCATGTTTTTAAAGACAGCCTGCCTTTTTTTATGTCTTCTCGCTTTTTTACAGCCCTATTTTTGTGGTTTTAGTTCAGGAGCTTTGGTTTGAGCACCCCCGCCATTTTAGCCCTCGCAGATGGAACGATCTTTAAAGGAACGTCTATCGGTGCATCGGGAAGTACGACTGGTGAAGTCGTTTTTAATACAGCCATGACTGGCTACCAAGAAATTTTGACTGACCCAAGTTATGCGCAACAACTTGTGACGCTGACTTATCCTCATATTGGAAATACAGGCTGTAATAGCGAAGACGTTGAATCTGGTCGCATCCATAAAGTATGGGCGAACGGTTTAATTATTCGTGATCTTCCTTTATTACATAGTAATTTCCGTTCAGAACAATCTTTAAGTGAATATCTAGAACAACATAATGTTGTTGCAATCGCTGATATTGACACGCGTAAATTGACACGTATTTTACGTGACAAAGGTGCGCAAAACGGTTGCATTCTTGCTGGCGAAAATATCACTGAAGAAGAAGCCATTGCGAAAGCACGTGCCTTCGGTGGTTTAAATGGTTTAGACCTTGCAAAAGAATGCTGTGACCCTGAAGGTTTTGAATGGACTGAAGGTTCTTGGACTTTAGGTCAAGGCTTTACTCAACCTGAATTTAAATTTCATGTCGTTGCATACGATTATGGTGTCAAAACCAACATCTTACGTATGCTCGCAGACCGCGGTTGTAAATTAACAGTTGTTCCTGCACAAACTCCTGCTGAGAAAGTGCTCGCTTTAAATCCAGATGGCGTGTTTTTGTCAAATGGTCCTGGTGATCCAGCAGCATGTGACTATGCAATTGAAGCAGTAAAGACCATTGTTGAAACTACGACTTTACCTGTATTTGGTATTTGTTTAGGTCACCAAATTTTAGCACTCGCTTCTGGCGCGAAGACCATGAAAATGAATCATGGTCATCACGGTGCAAACCATCCTGTACAAAATCTTGAGAATGGTACAGTGATGATTACTTCTCAAAACCACGGCTTTGCTGTCGATGAGAGTACTTTACCTGCAAACTTAAAAGTGACACATCGCTCTCTGTTTGATGGTACAAACCAAGGTATTCATCGCACTGACAAACCAGCATTCAGCTTCCAAGGTCACCCTGAAGCAAGCCCTGGTCCACATGACTGTGCTCCATTGTTCGATCATTTCATCGAACTTATTGAAGCATCTAAGAAGTAATTAAGGAGCGAATAATGCCTAAACGTACGGATATTAAAAGCATCTTAATTATTGGTGCAGGTCCAATTGTGATCGGTCAAGCATGTGAGTTTGACTACTCAGGTGCGCAAGCATGTAAAGCACTTCGTGAAGAAGGCTATCGTGTTATTTTGGTGAACTCTAACCCAGCAACCATTATGACTGACCCTTCAATGGCGGATGCAACTTATATCGAGCCAATCACTTGGCAGACTGTTGCTCAAATCATTGAAAAAGAACGCCCAGATGCAGTCCTTCCTACCATGGGCGGCCAAACTGCATTGAACTGTGCGCTTGCATTAGATGCCAACGGTGTTTTAGAGAAATATAATGTTGAGTTGATTGGTGCATCAAAAGAAGCGATTGAAAAAGCAGAAGATCGTAAACTGTTTGACATCGCCATGCGTAAAATCGGCTTGGAATGTCCTCGTGCCGATGTTGCTGAAAGTATGGAACATGCACTGGAAATTCAGTCACGTTTCGGCTTCCCAGTGATTATTCGTCCATCATTTACGATGGGTGGTTCTGGTGGTGGTATCGCATACAATAAAGAAGAATTTATTGAAATCTGCGAACGTGGTTTCGATCTTTCTCCAACTAAACAATTATTGATCGACGAATCTTTAATTGGTTGGAAAGAATACGAAATGGAAGTTGTTCGTGACAAAAACGACAACTGTATTATCGTATGTGCGATTGAAAACTTCGACCCAATGGGCGTACACACAGGCGACTCAATCACGGTTGCCCCTGCGCAAACATTGACAGATAAAGAATATCAAATCATGCGTAATGCATCGGTTGCTGTTCTTCGTGAAATCGGTGTTGAAACAGGTGGTTCAAACGTTCAATTCGGTATTAACCCGAAAGACGGTCGTATGGTTGTGATCGAGATGAACCCTCGTGTTTCTCGTTCATCTGCGCTTGCATCTAAAGCAACAGGTTTCCCGATTGCGAAAATCGCGGCAAAACTTGCGGTTGGCTATACCCTTGATGAATTGAAAAATGACATCACTGGTGGTATTACTCCTGCAAGCTTCGAACCAGCAATTGACTATGTTGTAACCAAGATTCCTCGCTTTAACTTCGAAAAATTCCCACAAGCTGAGCCTGTATTGACAACTCAGATGAAATCTGTGGGCGAAGTAATGGCAATTGGTCGTAATTTCCAAGAATCTGTTCAAAAAGCACTGCGTGGTCTTGAAGTAGGTGTCAGCGGCTTTGATGAAAAAATCGAAGTTGGTACGGCTAATGCCAAAGATATCATCTTAAAAGAACTTAAAGTTCCAGGCCCTGAGCGTATTTGGTATGTAGCTGATGCATTCCGTCATGGTTTCTCATTAGATGACGTATTCGAAGCAACTAAGATTGACCGTTGGTTCTTGATCCAAATCGAAGACATCGTCAAAACTGAAGCTCAAGTAAAAACTTTAGGTTTTGGTGATTTAAACGCTGATAATATTCGTTCATTCAAACGCAAAGGTTTATCTGACCTTCGTATTGCTGATTTGATGGGTATTTCACAAAAACAATTCCGTAAACAACGTTGGAACTTGGGTGTATATCCAGTCTATAAACGTGTTGATACTTGTGCTGCTGAGTTCGAATCAGGTACAGCTTACATGTACTCAACTTACGACGAAGAATGTGAAGCAAATCCATCCAACCGCGATAAGATCATGGTGATTGGTGGTGGTCCAAACCGTATTGGTCAAGGGATCGAGTTTGATTACTGCTGTGTACACGCTGCGCTTGCGATGCGTGATGACGGTTATGAAACCATCATGGTGAACTGTAACCCTGAAACGGTTTCAACTGACTATGACACTTCAGATCGTTTGTACTTCGAACCTGTAACACTTGAAGATGTACTTGAAATCGTACGTACCGAAAAGCCTAAAGGCGTGATCGTACAGTACGGTGGTCAAACACCATTAAAATTGGCGCGTGCTTTAGAAGAAGCAGGTACACCAATCATTGGTACATCTCCTGATGCAATTGACCGTGCAGAAGACCGTGAACGTTTTCAACAAATGATTCAACGTCTACAGCTTCGTCAACCAAACAACAGCATCGTTAAATCTGCTGAAGAAGGTATTTCAGAAGCGGCTAAAGTCGGTTATCCATTGGTTGTTCGCCCATCTTATGTATTGGGTGGTCGTGCAATGGAAATCGTTTATAACGAAGATGAGCTAAAACGCTACCTTCGTGAAGCAGTTCAAGCGTCGAATGAAGCCCCTGTTCTACTTGACCGTTTCCTCGATGATGCAACTGAAGTTGACGTAGACTGCGTATCTGACGGAAAAGACGTTGTGATTGGCGGTATCATGCAGCACATCGAACAAGCAGGGATTCACTCAGGTGACTCAGCATGTTCAATCCCTCCTTACTCGCTTTCACAAGAAGTTCAGGATGAAATGCGTCGCCAAACTGTTGCAATGGCAAAAGAACTTGGCGTAATCGGCTTGATGAACGTTCAGTTTGCAGTAAAAGGCAACGACATTTATGTACTCGAAGTGAACCCACGTGCATCACGTACAGTTCCTTTCGTATCTAAGTGTATCGGTGAGTCTTTAGCAAAAGTTGCTGCACGTTGTATGGCTGGTCAATCTTTAGAATCTCAAGGATTCACCAAAGAGATCATCCCGACTCACTTTGCAGTAAAAGAAGCTGTATTCCCATTTGCTAAATTCCAAGGTGTTGATCCAATGCTTGGGCCTGAGATGAAATCTACAGGTGAAGTGATGGGTGTCGGTCAAACTTTCGGTGAAGCATTCTACAAAGCAGTACTTGGTTCAAACGAACGTTTACCAGGCTTGCCAACAGAAGGCGAAGTGAAACATGCATTCTTATCGGTTCGTGAATCAGACAAGAAATACATCGCAAACATTGCAAAACAGTTAATTGCTTATGGTTTTAAACTGGTTGCGACTAACGGTACTTACCAAGTGCTGAAAGAAGCTGGTTTAGAATGTGAAGCTGTCAATAAAGTCACTGAAGGTCGTCCACATATTGTAGACCGCTTGAAAAATGGTGAGATTCATCTTATTGTCAACACAACTGAAGGCAAACAAGCTCAATATGACTCTGCCATGATTCGTCGTGCTGCCCTACAAGGTAAAGTATATTACACTACGACCATTAATGGTGCTGAGGCTGTTTGCCAAGCATTTGCTGTGAAATTGCCAATGGATGTATACCGCTTGCAAGATTTACAAACTGTAGGTTAATTCTCTACCGATAAAGTCCCGTCACCTTATCGGTGGCGGGCTTTTTCTTTTTTTAATCCTGTATTTTCCCAACCAATTTAGAGGGACTGAAATGCAACGTTATCCTATGACTCCTGAAGGCAAGGTTGCCTTAGAGAAAGAATTACAACAGCTAAAAACAGTGGATCGCCCACGTATTATCCAAGCGATCGCGGAAGCTCGTGAGCACGGTGATTTAAAGGAAAATGCTGAATATCACGCTGCACGTGAACAGCAAGGTTTTTGTGAAGGTCGTATTCAGGATATCGAAGGCAAACTGGGTGCAGCTCAAGAGATTGATGTCAAAACACTTGAACAAAATGGTCGTGTTGTGTTTGGCGTTACAGTAACCATCGAAAACCTAGACACTGAAGAGCGTAAAACTTATAAAATCGTAGGTGATGATGAAGCAGATTTTAAAATCAATAAAATCTCAGTGAACTCGCCGATTGCCCGTGGTCTTTTAGGTAAAAGCGAAGGCGACGAAGCAAAAATTCAGACACCGCAAGGTGAGGTTGAATACGAAATCGTGAGCGTGGAATATATTTAATTCCAAGTCACTAACCCCTCTATTTGAGGGGTTTTTCTTCTCATTTATTTTTCTTTTATTAGCTTTTAAAAAACTTAGAAATCGTTTTAATTCTGAGAGTTTCAATCATAATCCATATCGTGAGATTTTAGAAATGAACGACTCTTTTCAATCTCTGGAATAAAAGAATCTTTCATGCCAACTCTTTCATCATTCATGAAGACGCAAAGAAAATATACCCATTCGGTATCATCCTTTTCTATTGCCTTATCAATGACTCGATCAAAAGAATTTTTTAGCTTATGAATATCTATCTCAGCTAAGTATCCATACAAAATTCTAGAGCCTGGCCAATTTAAATCCATAAAACCTTCTAATAACTGATCTAAGTTTTCTTCTACGATTTCTCGAGGAAGATATGGAATCATCATTGTCAGATTTTCCCATTCAGAACCACTATATGGCTGAATTAATACAGAGAAATCTAACTCCCTACTTCTCAATTTTCTTTTAATTTCAAATGCTAAATCAATTAAATCATGTATATATAAAAGTTTTTCACCAATAATTTTTAAAATTGAACTTTCATTTATTGGTTCAATCATTAATATTTATCCTTTTGTTATAATTCAGATATTATGTATTTATAAATGAATTCAGTTCAATATTTTTTTATTCTTTTCCTTTAAACCCATAATTTTATTACCAATAACGTCGATTAAATTAAATATGCAAAATTTACTCAATTATATCTAAAATGAATTTCTAACCGATTGAATGATTCTTTTGTTTCAAGAGCATCCTATTTCTAAATACAATAAAAATGAAATAAATGAATGCAAGATCGACTGATCAGTAGCATTATGTATGAGATTACTAGAATAATCCTATGGATTGCTGTTGTAATCGTATGAGCTTTCCATATCATTCTTATGACCAATGCAGTACGCTGTATGCTATTCTAGACTTTGTATTTCCGAATCAAATTCAATGTTTGTTGATTTGGTTTTGGAAATTCTTCTTCAACTAACGCTCTCTCCTGATATAAAAGCTATAATAGCGCCGATTTCTTTTAGTATTTTGTCTTAGTTATGGATTCATTGATCAACAACTCCCCTGTTAAACATTGGTGTGAATTCGAATTTATTTCCAAAACAGTAAAAAATCCAAATATCCATATCAAAGGTAATTATTCTTATTATTCTGCTTATTGGGATCAGGGCTTTGAACGTTGTGTGGTACGTTATCTACATGACAAACCTGCTACACCTGAAAAACGAATTGATCAACTGTATATTGGCAATTTTGTCTGCTTTGGTGCTGAATGCGTGATAATGATGGGTGGCAATCAATTACACCGTCCTGATTGGATTTCGACCTTCCCTTTTGATACCCGTAGTTTCCTGCCTGCTGGTGATACTGTCATTGCCGATGGTTGCTGGATTGGTAGCCGCGCCATGATTATGCAGGGAGTAAAATTGGGTGAAGGTGCTGTCGTGGCAACAGGTGCTGTGGTAACCCATGATGTACCGCCTTATGCAATTGTTGCTGGTGTTCCAGCCAAAGTTATTAAATACCGCTTTTCCTCAGCAGATATGGAAAAATTGCTTTCACTTAAACTCTACGACCTAGACGAAAAGCAGATTTTAAAAATGCGTGAACAGTTGCAGGCTGATGATATTAATCAACTTTTTCAGTTTCTAAAAATTGATAAGAAATAGCTACTTAGGATAATTCTAATGCAGAAGATTCTGAAATAAAGTTAACCATATCCTGAATTTCGTAATACTGCCCAACAAAATTATGTTTTGAATATTCAAAATTTTTCCATACAATTTTTAAAGGAGGCTGAACAGGTCTAATAATACTTCCATCTAAACAATCTCTTAATGCAGAAAAGTTAGCTCCCATATAACCTAGCACACCACACACTTCTTCACCAATATAGCAATACAAATCCAATTCAGATTTTATATAGTAGCCATCCAAAGTAATTTCTTTGACTTTTTCAGACTCATGATTTTCTAACCTAGCAAGAAAAAGAGCAATATGTAGCCAACATGTTTTCTCAAATAAATTCAAACTGAACCAATACTTTTCGCCACATTCATGATTTAAATATTTATAAATCAATTCTTTTCTTGTAAAAAAAGAGTCTAAATCAGAATATTCTTTATCACTATAAATTTCTTCTAATTCTTCCTTATTATGATAAATGACAAGATCATTTTCTTTATAAGCAAAATCAAAAGTAAAATATAGGCCATCCTCAATACTCTGATTCTTCCCCTCTTGATTGCAAGTTATTAAAATTCCGAAGTAATCATGTTTTTTATTATGAATTAATAAATTTAAATCCATCATTTCTTGCAGAATAATTTCTGACAAACAATTTTTAAAAATAATCTTCTCACTATCATAATAAAAATCATCAACAATTAAAGTATAAATTACATGCTCTATTTCATTTTCAAAATCATGTTTAAAAAAATTACTTTCATTTCTTGTTTGATCATTTAGCATCCAGAATTTTGTAAAAATTAACTATTCTTATATCTATATCAGATATATAAAATAAATTAGCAACTACCTTATGTAGATTACTATTTAAATGTTTTTTTGAAAAATATTCCTATAAATTTACTAGGTTTTATTTCATGAAAAATACAGGTAATATAAAAACATAGATCGTAATTTGCACAAAAAACATAAGTTTATTTAGTTTAAAATTGTAATAATAAGGAGTAATAACCATGTCTTATCAAAAAATCTTGGTTGCAATTGATGACTCTGAAATCTCCGATAATGTCATTCAACAAGCGGCTCAACTTGCAAAAGCCCTAAATAGTGAAATCACTGTGGTTGAAGTGATGACCTTAGACCCATATTTGGCAGATGCATACCTTAGACTCGGTCAAAGTAATGAATTAATTGAACGTGTTCGTAGCTATGTACAAGAAAATTTAACCAAAGCGGAAAAGAAATTTGAAGCTTTAGGACTGACAGTCGCAACTCAAGTGTTGGAAGGCTTCTCTGTAAATGGGGAAATTATCAGTGCTGCACAGAACTTAGGTGCTGATCTGATTATTATGGGATCACACGGTCGGACTGGTTTCAAAAAATTTATCTTAGGCAGCGTAGCTCAGAAAGTGTTAGGTGAAAGCCATATCCCTGTTTTGGTTGTACGTTAAATCTTCTAATTATTAGTTTAATATAACATCGTAACCCGCCTGAAACCTTAAGTTTCAGGCGGGTTATTTTGATTATTGAGTTTTTAATTCAATAGGTTTTGCTTTTTGTAAAACTTCTTTTGGTAACTCAGTCGTAGAAACGATTGTCAATGACTGTGTATTTGCTTGAATATTTTCTTTCTTAAGATCATTCAGTACAACATTGGTATCTTTAGTACTTAAGCTATACATTGCACCTGTTGCAGGATCGATAATTAATAAACCTAATACCCCACCAAATAATAGATTTCCAACATACCAACCATTTACGTGTGCAGAAATATTAATAGTTTTGGTTTCATAACCTTCTTTTTCAAACACTACAGTGTATTTTTCAGGAACAAAGAAGCCTGAACTTCTTTTTAAACTTACAGTCGCAGGTGCTTGTCCTACATGAACTTTTTTACCAGCTTTATTTAAAATCGTAATATTACTAAGTTCAGGTGTGCTCTCAAATGTCATTGTTTGAGTTCTTCCAGACATGATACTTGCGCATCCAGATAAACTAAGAACAGCAATCCCACACATAACAGCTAATTTTTTCATTTAAGTACCGATTATACATATGTATTCTTTATGTACAATTATTGTAAAATAAAATAAAAATAACAGCAACGATATTTATACAAACTAGTCTGTTTATTTTTTATATTAAGGCTGCCAACCAAATTCTTTTAAACTGACTTTACCATTAAGCAAGTAAATACCTTCTTGCTCCAACAAGCTTTGTTGCACATTCTCACCTTGCTGATTGATGCGAGTAACACTGATCTTTCCTTGTGAGTTTATCACTCGATACCAAGGGATTTCACTGCTCTTATCTAAATGCTTCAAAACATAACCGACTAAACGTGCATGCTTAGGCAAACCTGCTAATTTTGCAATTTGACCATAGGTCGCTACTTTTCCATATGGAATCAAAGCGATAACCTCTAATATTTGTCGATGTAGTTCATTAGTATCTTGCATAAAATAACCTATAAAAATCTGATACTATGATTAAAGCGACACTTAAAATCTTAAACAAGAAATAAAATAACTTATGTATTTAGAGAATAAAAATGCAGCTAAAAACAGTTTTCTTCATCATATTTTGTCTTAGCATCAATCTCTCTTGCTCAACTAAACAATCATCTCATATTCAAATTACGCCTTATCGATACCCGATAGACTCAAAAGATCATCTACCAATCGTATACGTTAGTTTTATTTTTACCATTAATCGACCACAAGCTAAATTATTAGACACTCAACTGCAAATGTATAAAGAACTAGAGATTTTAAATCATTACTTTGTAGATGGAAAAAATCAAAAAATATTTAAATTTAAAATTAATCACTACCTCTCATACCAAGACTTTACAAAGAAGAAATGCGATCTCACAAATCAATTAAATCAAGCTTCACCGCTAATCACTGAAAATCTCCCGAATGCTATAGATACTTGTTTCCCTCACAGAAAAAGTAAAGAGGTTCTATTTATTATTTATGATTCCTACACGGAGAAACTTAAATACAGTGACATCACCAGTTGGGGATTTAGAAATCAAGGTCGTCCATTTATATTGATTGATTGGGAACGTTTAAATTATCAAACTCAAGCAGCATCTATACATGAGATGGGTCATGCTTTTGGTTTGGGGCATGTTTGCGCGCCAGATGCAACAAAAACAACACCTACCAATATTATGACCAGTTACGATTGTAAACTCGGAAGTGGAGGTTTACGTAATTTAGGTTTCACCGCAGAACAACTCAGCATCATTTTAGATAACTATTATAAATATCCTTAGAAGTTCATCTGGATATAGTGCCCTAGATGGTCTTTCCCTTCGAAAAAGTCCTTTTGGGTCAGCCGTGTGGTCAAATTTTCTTTTGCCTGTTTAAACTGAATATCAGTCACAGTACAAGGCTGCCAAAAAGTTTCTAGGTTATTTGTATATATAGGATAAAGTTTTATTACATTTTCGATTAGATTAATTTTGACAATGAGGCCATAGGCTAAAACCTGATATTTTTCAAACTCTCCGTTACTATTAAACACCCCATTTCCAATCCCAAAAATAACAGGTTTATGATTAATTTTTTGAATCGGTTGAATCGTATGGGCACCATGTCCAATCACCAAATCAACGCCTATTTTAGTCAAAATATCTGCCAATTTTTCTTGTTCAACTTGTGTTGTTTGGAAGTCTTGCCCCCAATGACAAATGACAATAATTTTATGCGTTGGATGGAACTGCCTATATTGCATGATCTGCTCAAACAAAATCGCATTTAAACAAGCCACACCTGCACGATCACCAAGTGCATAAAAATCATAATCTTGATAAGCACTCTCTCTATGCCAATACCCATTAAAAATAACAACATTTTGCTGTTGAGTTTGTATCTGAAAATATTGATGAGCTTGCTGCTGATTATTCCCTGCCCCAATCCAATTTATTTCACTTTGATCTAACACCGCTAAGCTATGAGTTAAGCTTTCAGTGCCATAATCTTTTAAATGATTGTTCCCAAGACACAGCGCATTGATATAAACACGCTTAAATTCAGTCAGTGTTTGCTGTGAGTCTGCACCCAAGATAAAATCTTTTTTTCCGTGTAAAGGTGAATATTCATCTAGGTTAAAGACAGCTTCAAAATTGGCAATATTGAGGTCATCTTCAGCAAAAAATTGTTTTATCCTTTCAAAAGAATGTCGATAACCATAACGTTGTAAAGCATCATCAATTCCTTTTGCTTTCCTTCGTTTTGTATAGTATTCCCCAAAATAAGTATCACCAATGATATTGATGCAATGATTTTTCAAAGAGATTTGCTTTGCAGGCAGTAAACCTGAATTAAAATAATGATAATATGGTACTAAATGATCAATACGATGGATATCATCCAGTAATTGAAAGATGCCAATATTCTGATTTTTATTACAATAAGTAAAATAATATTTTTTATGTTGGCTAGTTATATATAAAACAGCATCTAACTGATGACAGGTAAATAAAGAGCTAATTGGTCTGATTTTTTGACTGCCAGTACTCAGTTTTTTAATGAATACTTGTCGAATCAAATCAATCGGCATACTAAAAATAGCTCGGGCTAAGACATATAAATTTTGAATCGTATTCGTAATATAAGTTTCAGAAGATATGTCTATTCCAAATGTCTTAGCTTTTGAAATAATTGTTTTCTGTGCTTGCCTACCATCACCAAAGATATATTTAGCAATGATCAAACTGAGTTCGTAGCTCTGGGTAAAAACTAAATATTGTAGTAAAAATCCTAATTCATATGAATCTTCAACTTGAGTCAAATCAAGCGGATATAATTGAAACTGTTGTGAGATTGGAATTTTATTAGTCAATTTGAGTTCATTTTTTTGGATTTTTTCAAATATCAAAAGTAATAATACCCAGTGTGTACAACTTCCTTCAATTTGATTGTGCCAAATAGCATGCTTAAAATTTTCTTGTCCGATTAGACTGATTATTTTTATTTCTTGAGGTACATCCATAATTTAGCCTCAATTATTCAATCTTGATAATGCTGAACATAAGCAACATAGCCTGAAAGATTATGCTCTTGATCATCAATGCGAATCCGAAAACGATCATGCCGAACATAAAAGGCATTTAAGATTTTATCTGGGCATGCCATGTACATTGCCACTTCAGGATAGAAAAAACCAGTACGCTGAAACTCAGTGCGAAACTCGATTAATTTTTTTAAATCTTCAAATTGCGATTTTGCAAATAACTCATGTAATTCTAAATTTCGCACCCGACATACCATTTGATAAGCAGCCATCATCATTTCTAATAAAGTTGCATATGCCGTTTTACGATTACGGATAAAAATCATATGCCTTAAATAATTATTGATCCCAAATTGAAAATATTTTTCTTCTGGACAAATTTTAGTGAGTTCATTGGTACAGTAGCTTAACCAATGATCATGATAACGTTCATATTTTTTTTCAATAAATTGTTCAAACATCAATTGAACGGTGTCTAATAATCGTTGGTCACTATCAAGCTGATACAAACGTAAAAGTGCAAGTGCAGCTTCACCATCATAATAAATGATGCGAAATTTTTCTTTGATTTCATAACTTGGAAAACTCAGCACATGAGTTGTTTCCCCTTGTTTATCGATCATAGATAATATGCCATTCGCCAAAGCCTTTGCATATTTTAAATAAGACTGATCCCCAACCATACTTTGATACTTGGTCAGCATTAAAATTGCGGCTGCATTTGCACCTAATTTAATTTCATCAAGTTGATTCAAATCAGCGCCATCTAACATGTAAGCGAGATCATCATCTTTTTCGACATAAAAATTTGTCAATGCATAATCAATTGCAGACTGAATTTTACTCACCACGTTTGGTTGTAAATCTAATGCCAAGGTCTCAATCAAAGCATAAGTCGTCGTACAATGTCGGACTGTGTTGTAGCTACGAATTTCTCGGTCATAGGCTGGAAAAAAACCGTAAATATATCGTCCATTCGTTTGGATTTGGTGAGACAAAAACTCAGCATTTCCTTTAATCATTTTAGTTAAATGTTGTCGCTTAGATTCGGTTAAATAACGAACCCCATTTTCAGTAAAACATGTTTGTAATGGTATCAATTGTCCATTTTCGTAAAACACGGCATGGGTATCAAATGTCCATATATCCTGAATTTCATTAATTTTTAGCACTATATTGTTATCTTGATATTTTCTTATAATGGCAATATTGAGATTATTTTGATCAAAAAAATTGGGCGTGTCGTAACTTAATCCTCGGATAATGGCTTTGCCATATACCTCTTGTTCTAAAAAACTAATCTTAAAATTCTCATCAAAACTGATGCCCTTACGATAATGATTATTATGAAATTGATTCTTTAATGTTTGCTCAATCTCATACCATTTTTCTTGTTGAATATTGCATGCAATATCAAACTTTAATAATTCAGCTAATTTATTATTACTTGTGAACTGCTGATCGAGAAATTCAAAAAGTTCTTTTTCAAGAATCGGAAATGTTGAAAACGATGAGTTCCAGACCTGACAGCGTTCTGTCTTTTCTCCATATGAATAGAAAAGTACCGTTTTATCTAAGTTGCTATATTGTTGAACTTGTTTGATGTATCCAGTCAATTCGTATTTGAGCTTTTCAAGCTCTAAAGCTGTCACAATCGTCATAGTATGTATTGTTAGAATTTTTAATTATTTCAATCAAGATACCACATATTTTTATGCTTTTAACAAAATCAAAAAAGAGAACCCTAGGGTTCTCTTTTTTAAGAATTAGTGTTTAAAGAACATGAAGTTGATTATTCGCAATCAAATCATTCAATGTTGTATCAACATCAATGGTGAGCAATGTCACGCTACTGTGAGCAGCACCGCCTGCACCATCTCTATCAATGCTAATTGTTGTTGTAGTGCCATCTGAACTTACACTCACAAAACCTGCTAACGAAGCAGCACTTCCGTTTCCTGTATATCCAACTAGAAGGTTAGAAATATCGATAATATCGGCATTTGGATCTGTTGCTGTATTACCCTCATGGAAGCCATTCCAAATGTCATGACCATTACCACCCGCATTGTCAGCATTATTCAACACATTAAAGATTAATGTATCTGCACCACCCGTCGCGCTTTCCAATACATCATTACCAGATGTACTCGTAACGATATCGTTTGATGAGCTGAGATTGAAGTGTTGTCCTAAAGAGATGGTCAATGTTGATTGAACTTCAGTTCCATCAAAAGACACCAGTTTATAATCGATTACATCAGTTGCAGATGAAACCACCATATCACGTTGATAATAATATGAACCATCACTGTACATGTACAATGTGCCTTCACCCGTATCAATACTTTGACCAGCAGCTAACTCATATAACCCAGAAACAGGATTTAATACATATAACTGAGTACCGACTGTAACATCAGCAACACCGCCAAGTGTATCTCCTTCTAAGATGTTTCCATGTATCCAATCGGCTGTAGGGCTTGTATTGGTAAATTGATCAACATAAGTAATATTCACATCAGCATTTGTACCAATCAACATCACAGCACCACCAATTAATGGGGTTTGGATTGTTGTTTGTACACGATAGTTACCTGCGATCAAATTCAAACTTGATAGGTCTATCGATGCAATTTCACCTAATGCTAGAACAACACCAGTATGAACATCAGTGGTTACATTTACCCATGTTGTAGGGCCTGTTTGTCTTTGAAGCGCTAAGGTTACATTGGCATTACCTAGGCCCAACGCATTGACACTCAAGATTCCAGATGGGTCCATGCTATTGGTTAAGGTAAAGGCCCCACTGGTATAAGTTTGCGTAGTCGCAATAATACCGAGTGTGTTACCACTCGCATTAAAGAAGTTATTATTGACCACATTTTGCACATCCACTAATGAAGCTGCTGTATCAGGATTTGCTTGTGGCGCAGGAATAACCGCATCTAGCGATGGATCAATTGGATCCCATGTGAAGCTCACATCATTAGAACCAATTTGGATGTGTAATGATGCAGTGCTATCAGCCAACCCATTTGTAGGATCAGACAAGGTATAAGTGAAACTATCAACCTTACCAATGTTTGCAGGATTCACATCTGGTTGATAGCTATAGCTACCATCAGAATTAATGGTCAATGTACCATAGTTACCGACAATCACCGTTGGAACACCCACAGTCACATTCAAGCTATTACTATTACCAACCTCAGAAGAAGCGACATGAGTCACTGTTGTAGTTGATGTAATGAAATCATGATCATAGTTCATACCGTATAGCGCAGAATTATCATCTGACATCACATTACCGGTTATCGCTGCACCAGTAATAACTGGAGCTTGAGTAATATCACCATGATTTAAGGTAATATCTGCGGTCACACTACCTAGTGCAGTCAGTAAAGTATTACTTTCCATGAACAAGGTATATGTGCCAGCAGCTAAGTTTTTAGCTTCGAACTGAACTGTTGAGCCAAAGATACCTAATAAATCAAGCAAACCATTGTTAGAGCTATCTGCAACTACAGTGGTAGAACCATCTGGGTTAGTTCGAGTCAGAACCACGTGAAGACCATCAAGTAGTGTTCCAAGAGAACCAAAGTTCACAGAAATTACAGCGTCAGTCAGATTACCTGGATCAACCGTAAAGTTTGCCGAACCACTTGAGCTACCAATCACTAATCCACCAACACCCAATAACCAACTATAACTAATTGCATTATTGAGATTTTCAACTGTTACTGGATACTGATAATCAATCGAAGCCACATCAACATTACTGAATGCATCTAAAGGTAATGGATCATTAATGACTGCAGGTTGAGATGGATCTGCTGCATTCCAAGTCATATCAATCGTATTACTATCAAGATGTACATAGAATGTTGCATCCGAAGTATCACCCGTTATTGGATCAAATAGTGTGTAGGTGAATTGATCGACTTGACCAAGACCAGCCATATTTGCATTTGGCGTGTAAGTATAGTCACCATTTGGATAGATCACTAAACTACCGTAAGTTCCAGTAATCGTCGTTCCTGCTGGATCGATTGCGATGCTATTTACTTCACTGATGACCGTATTTGTAGTGGCAATATCAATATCACCATTCGTATTTGGATCTGAAATTAGATTGCCATGTACTGCTACAGCTTCATAACTATCAATAATATGTGGATTATAAACATCCATCGTACCAGTCAGAGTACCACCTAGGCCAATTCCTATCAGTCCGTCATAAGCCATAAATGCTCGATATGAACCTTCAGTTAAACCACCTATTTGTGCTGCTGGTGTTGAACCTAGTAATGTCAGATCAATGAACGAAGCATTTGTTCCACCAATTATTGATTCCCACTGACCAGTAATATCATTGTATTTTTGAACAACGACTGTGTAATCACCTAATGCAGAAGCACCAAGTAAAGTACTAAAGGTAAAAGTTGCAACCCCTTCTAAATTATCTGCGACCGAGAATTCAATGGCATCTGTTCCAAGTAATTGGAAGTTAAGTCCAGCCAACGAAACGAGTGCGAGATAAGAAGAAGAACCTAAAGCAGCATCATTTTCCACTAATAATGGTTGAGGATCTAATTTAGCTTCTATTAAGTTATCAGCAGCTCTAATTGAACCAAGATCAATGTAAAGCGTCGCTTGAGCCAGATCTCCTGTTGCAGAATCGAGTAAGGTGTAATTGAACTGTTCTGTTTGTCCAATACCTGCACCATTAGGAAGTGGTGTATAGATATAACTACCATCTTGATAGAAGGTAATTGAACCATAATCACCCGAGATAGTTGTTCCTGCCGCGCCAATTGAAACACCATCTACACTAGTTACATAAGTCGTTGGTGTTACGATATCGACATCACCACTAGAGTTTACGTCAGTAATTACATTACCTTGTGCATCACCAAGTTCATATCCACCCACTTGGGTCAAGTCATAAACATCCATTGTGCCAGATAATGTGCCGAGTACACTTGCACCGAGTAACCCATCAAAAGTCATGAAAGCACGATATTGTCCTTCATCTAAACCTTCTAAGATGGCACCAGGTGTCGCACCTATACCTAATAGACTCAAACTAATTAGAGAAGCATCACTGTCTCCATGCAATGACTCCCATTGACCAGTTGTCGTATTATATTTTTGAACAACTAGAAGGTAATCAGATAACAAGCTCGCATCAATTAAGGAACTATAGGTAAATGTTGCTGTTCCTTCTTGATTTGCACCGACCGTGAAACCTACTGAATTTGCTCCAAGTTGAAGATCTAACCCAACCAATGAAGTAAGGATGAAATAGCTTGCACTTCCTAATGCTTGATCATCAACCACCAATAAAGGTTGTGGGCTGATCACAGCATTATCAAAATTATCAAATGCTGCTAATGGATTTGCATCGACCGCTAAAGTACCTGTATCCGATCCAATATTTCCTGCTGGATCAGTTGCGGTTACAGTGACCGTATAACCTCCATCAGCTAAGGATGGCAATGTATTGTCAGCTAATGTCCAAGTTCCATCACCGTTGTTAGTCGCTGTGTAATTTATACCATTTACAGTGACAACAATTGTTGCTGTTGGATCATCAGTCGTACCTGTTAATTGAGGCGTAGCATCATTAGTCGTTAAATCATCAAAGGTTACGGTTGGTGCTGTCACATCAATCGTTAATGTGCCCGTATCTGTTCCGATGTTACCTGCAGTATCAGTAGCAGTTACAGTCACTGGATAAGCTGCAATCACCAACAACGGTAAGGTGTTGTCTGCTA